>DASWOZ010000292.1:0-7514 GCA_036398535.1 Mucilaginibacter sp.
TCTGCAGCAGCCGGAATGATCAGCTCTTTTTGTACCAGCTTTAAAATGTCAGCAAGGGTTTGCAGTGTTCCATATTTTCCTGTTTCGGTTGGGCCAAGCCTATCCTGTATAAATGCCGAGATTTTACGTTCCGCGTAAACACCAAACAAGGCAAACAGGGCCGAAAATGAAAACAGGCCTACCGCTACTAAAATATATGTTAAATAAAAGTTCAATTAGTTTGCTTTGGTGCAAACTTAATGATTTTGGTTGATTGGTTTATAGTTGAATAAGTTGATTAGTTACACAAGCGTAAAAAATACAAGGAGTATGTAACCACTCAATCAATCAACTTAATTTAAACTAATCAACTAACATTTAATATCTGCAAAAGCAGATTGTACCGGACTGCCAAAAAACAAAGCGGCATTACGGTCAAAATCCGGGGTATCATCCGTTGTGGTAAAAAACTGTTGTGTGTTATTTTTAGTCAACCGCTGTTCAATTTCCGGATGCCTGTTCAGGTAATCTGCCAGGCTTCGGGCTACAATATCTCCCTGCGGTATAGCTTGTATATTTGGGGGTAAATATGCCCTGATCTTATCCAGCAATAAAGGGTAATGGGTACAGGCTAATAAAAGGGTATCAATATTTGGCGATTGTGCCATAATCTGATCCAGATATTCCTTTATAAAATAATCGGTACCGGGCTTATCATATTCGCCATTTTCAATTAGCGGCACCCAAAGCGGGCAGGCCTGCTGGTAAACTTTTACATCTGGAAAAAAGTGCCCGATCTCAATTAAATAGGATTCTGATTGTACGGTACCTTTTGTGCCCAGCACGCCAATTTCTTTAGTTTGGGTATAGTTGCCAATTACTTCGGCAGTGGGCCTGATAACTCCTAACACCCTCTTTTCAGGGCCCATAGTTTTTAAGTCCTGTTGTTGTATGGTACGCAATGCTTTGGCCGACGCGGTATTGCAAGCCAATATCACCAGCGGACACCCCTGGTCAAAAAGCCATTGCACGCATTCTTTAGTATATTGATGGATGGTTTGAAACGACCGGTTACCATAAGGTGCCCGGGCAGTATCACCCAAATAGATATAGTCATAACCCGGAAGCTGCCCAAAAATAGAACGGAAAACCGTAAGGCCACCGTAACCCGAATCAAAAATCCCAATAGGTTTACCTGCCGACATAGTGAACAAAAATAAAAAAAGCGCCCCGTAATTGAGGCGCTTTTCAATTATAATATCTTATCGATTATTTTAAAGCCAATTTAAGTTTTACAGCAGCCATCAAATCATCACCATCTGGTTTTACGATCATTTGAACAGATCCTGAATCTAAAACATAAGTATAACCTTTTTCTTTTGCTACAGCTGTAACCGCTACCGTTGTTTTATCAATTAAAGGTTTCATTAATTCCTGGCCTTTGGCTTCTACTTGTTGTTGCGCGCTGGCTTGCAGATCCTGGTAGCGTTTTTGCAAATCAGTTAATTCGCTTTCTTTAACGGTACGCACAGCATCAGCCATACTTGCTCTTTTAGACTCGTAGTCTTTGCCTTTGGTTTGAATTTCGGTTTGTAAACCGGTAAGCTGATCTACAAAAGTTTTTTGATATGAACTAATTTGAGTTTGTATCGTTTTAAATTCGGGCATTATACCAATCAGGTCATTCATATTGATATATGCGACTTTTGTTTGTGCTTTGGCAAAGTTGCCCATAAATAACATGCAAATTGCAACTAAAGCAACTTTAAATAATTTTTTCATTTTTGTTTGTTCTGTTTAAAATACTAAGGATATATATAAATTTTTATTTTGCAAATACTCCGGGTTTTAACCCTAAACGTGTAATAACCTCTGCGCTTTTATCATAACGCGGGTTGGCGAATAACATAATTACTTCGCTGTTTTTATCAAATATCATATCCAGGTTTTCGCTTTCGGCAACGCCTTGTACGGCTTTGGCTACACGGTCCTGTATTGGTTTTATTACTGATGTGCTTTTTTGTGTTAGTTCGCCATCAGGTCCAAATTTTTGACGCTGAAAATCTTTAGCAGCCTTCTCTTTCTCCACAATTTCTGCCTCACGCCTTTTCTTCATATCCGCGGTCATTAAAACCTGGTCAGCCTGGTAAGCTTTGTATAAACGGTCAATTTCCTGAAAACGGCTGTCAACTTCTTTTTGCCATTGATCAGATAAAGAACTCAATTGCTTTTGCGCAGAAGCATACTCAGGCATATGTTTTAAAATATAATCTGAATCAACGTAAGCAAAGCGCTGCGCAAACGATGCGGTAAACGCTAAGAGCATAAAACAGATTACTAAAATTACTTTCTTCATAAAGTTATACAAAGTTAATTAAATCCACCATTTAAACTTTGAGAAATTGAAAAACTAAATTGCCCCTTGTTGGCACTTGGTATACCGGGAATAGCATCGAAACCATAACCATAATCTAAACCAAGTAAACCAAAAATAGGTAAAAATATCCTGGCACCAATACCGGTTGAACGCCTGACGTTAAAAGGATTGAACTGGCTAAATGTGTTCCACACGTTACCACCTTCAGCAAATGCAAGTACAAATATGGTAGCAGACTGGCTGGCCAAAACCGGGTGACGCAGCTCGATAGTGTACTTGTTATATATGGTACTTCCCGGGTTAGTATCTGCTGTGTAATTTGTTCCGACAGGGATAATAGAGAAATTTTGGTAACCCCTTAAACCTACAATTTCACTACCCTGTAAAAACTGGTAGCTCTGCATACCGTCACCACCCAATTTAAAGCGTTCAAATGGTGAAGGGCCAACTTCTGAATTATACTGCCCCAAGAATCCAAAACGAACCTGCGACATCAATACAAACTTGCCTACAAGCGGCGTAAACCACTGTGCGTCAAATTTAAACTTATAGTATTCAACAAAATGGTAGCGTTGCTCCTGTGTTGCTGTCCTGTAGTTGATGTTATTAAATAACGAATACGGTGGTGTTCCCTGTACGGTAAATCTTAGATTTGAACCGGACGTAGGAAAAATAGGCGCGTCAAGCGAGTTACGGCTTAACTCCTGCGTTAACTTAATATTGAACGATGTACCATTGGTAAAAATATAGCCGGTATAGTTATCCAGGTTATAGTGGTCAAAGTTTAAAGAGTAATTTAACTGGAAGAAGTTATCGGGCCAGTTTAGCTTTTTACCCAACGTAACACCAATACCATTTATACGCAAATTGTTATAATAAGGGCTGGATACAGGATAATATTGACCGGTAGAGCTTCCCTGGGTATAGGCCGATAAAGCAAAATAGATAGGCTTTTTACCACCCAGCCATGGGTCAGAATATGTAAATGAATAGTTAGTATAAGTACGCCCGCTTGATTGGCCCCTGATGCTTAGTTTTTGCCCATCGCCCTTTGGCAATGGCTTATAAGCTTTCCAATTAAATATATTTCTTAACGAGAAGTTGTTAAAGGTAAGGCCCAGGGTACCTATTAACTGGCCACCACCAAAACCGCCTGAAAGCTCAACCTGATCTGAAGGTTTTTCTACTACGTTATATAATATATCAACAGTACCGTCTTGTGGGTTGATATTAATTGGCTTGGGTTCAGTTTTGGTATCATCAAAGTTGCCTAACTGGCCAATGTCACGTGTACTGCGTATTAATAATTGCTTGCTGAATTTTTGACCCGGAATAGTTTTTATCTCGCGCAAAACCACCTTATCATTGGTCACATCATTACCTTTAACTGTAACCTTGTTTATGGTGTATTGCGGGCCTTCAAACATCCGGATGTTCAAATCAACCGTATCATTATAAACTTTATTTTGTATAGGGTCTGCCTGATAGGTTAAATACCCGTCATTTAAGTAATAGGACGAAATATCATCATTGGCGCCTTCACCACCGCTTAATCTTTTACTTAATGTCGCTTCGCTAAAAACATCACCCTTTTTTATTTTCAGTATTTTATTTAAGGTTGCATCAGCAAACTTAGCATTACCAGACCACGTAACGTTACCAAAGTAATATTTAGGCCCTTCATATATTTTTATCTTAACATCTACGGTTAAATCGTCATGCTTAGTAACTGTATCGCTTACTATCTCGGCATCGCGGTAACCTTTACCCTGCATCTTTTCAAGCAAGTCCTGCTTATCGTCCGTATACTTGTCATCCTTAAATTTTTTGGAGCCAAACAGATTGTACCATTTTCTTGAACGGGTTTTTGACAGGAATTTCCTAAGCTGCTTTTCTTTAAATACTTTGTTCCCTTCAAAGGTAACCTGATTTATCATTACCTTTTGCTTTTTATTAACCGCTACATCTAATATTAAGCTATTGGCATCACCCGGGTCCTGCCTTTGTTTAATGGTAACTTCGGTATTTAAAAAGCCCTTTTCATTAAAATGCTTTTTAATAATGGCCGATGTTGTGCTTATTAAATTTTGGTTTACAATTTTTCCTGTTTTATCAGATAGTTTCTTTTGCACATCGTCAATTTCGCCTTTGCGGATGCCGGTAATATGTAAACGGGATAAACGCGGAAGCTCTTTAACTGCAATTTCAAGGTAAACTGTATCCAGGCTTATTTTGGTAATATTTAATTGTACATCATCAAAAAGGCCCTGCTGATACATGTTTTTGATCACATTCGCGTTGGCCTCTCCGGGTAAAGTTATTTTGTCGCCTTTATTTAATTTCGATATGGTAAGCAATACATCTTTATCCAGATTTTTTGAACCGGTAACTGTAATTCCGCCAACAATATACTCCTTAGGATTGTTATAGTTCAAGCTGTCAGGATTTGATGTCGGCCTTGCTGTATATCTGGGGGTGGGAACCTGGGCCAGCGCAGCAGTGCTCATCACGGATAAAAGAATAGCAAAAAGAAATTTATTCATTCGGATATTTTAGTGGCTAAAAATAATTTATACAGTTGTTAAAAAGTGTTAAAAGTAAAAATTTAGTTGACCTGTTCGCTGGTCATACCAAAACGGCGTTCGCGGCGCTGGTAATCCAGTATGGCTTCATACAGATCTTCCTTCCTGAAATCGGGCCATAGCTTAGATGTAAAGTATAATTCCGCATAAGCAATTTGCCAAAGCAAATAGTTGCTTATACGGTGTTCGCCACTGGTTCTGATCAGTAATTCAGGATCAGGCATATCGCCGGTATATAAATTATTTTCAAAAAGTTCTTCGTTAATATCATCAATATTGATCTCGCCACGCTGTACTTTACCTGCTAATTGTTTAGCTGCATATACAATCTCGCGCCGCGAGCTATAGCTTAAAGCCAATGTAAGGGTAAGCCCGGTATTGCCAGCCGTAGTTTCAATAGCATTTTGAAGTTCATTATAGCACTTTTTAGGTAGCATATCCAAATCACCAATCGCATTCAATCTTACGTTTTTTTTCATAAAGTTTTCTATCTCTTTATGAATGGTGTTAACCATTAACTCCATAATAGCCATTACTTCCAGTTTCGGCCTGTTCCAGTTTTCGGAAGAGAAAGTATATAGTGTAAGGTACTTTAAATTCAAATCACAAGCCCCTTCAACAGCATCTCTAACCGATACCACTCCGTTATGATGACCAAATATCCGCAATTTGCCCTTTTCTTTTGCCCACCGGCCATTACCATCCATTATAATAGCAATATGCTTTGGCAACTTTAACAAATCTATCTGATCTTTATAACTCATTTTCCTTTTTGCACCTAACTTGCCTGTAATTCCGGCTAATAAAGACCTGTTTTAATTTAATTAAACAGCAACACGTCTTTATATAATGTTGCTTTTGAAATTATATTTGGCCAAACTTAATTAGCCTAAGCCCCTGTTTTAAAGCGCCCGGACTATATTTTTCAGCGGACAAAGGTAAAACTTACTTTGTACTTTTTTAGTATGTGTGATGAAAAGAAAGTTTATTGTTAATAATAACACTTTGGGGTAATAAAGGTATAAGATATGGTAAATCCAATAAACAGGTAGGTATCCCGGTTACGCATATCACCACGCTGAGTGCCTGGCATGCCAATGTATTTACCGTTTTTTTCCCCGGAACGATCAGACAGAGCTACGCTTGTTGGGTTGCTTAGGCCTGCAGGATATTTACCACTAACATCATCCAGGTAATCGGTATTAGGATTACGGTAGCCAATATCAGCAATCAAATTCCACGCACCTGCAAAATTGTATTTAATACCTGCACCATAGGGGATAGAGATAGCCTTGTTTGGGTATGGCTTGCTTTGCCCCTCTGTTTCGAATGACCGCAGATCATAGGTTTGCCCGTTATAGGTTGCCGTTGGCCTATAGCCCACCACCCCAACGCCTAAATAAATAAACGGTGTATATATATTATCGCTTACCGATGGGATATATTTCATAAAGTTAAATTCAACTATACCACTTAACTCATTTAATGGGGTTGAAAAACTAAGATTCCTGTTAATTGATTGCTGATTATGTGAAGTACTATCGGCACCCGCGATGGTGCCATGCAGGTAGTTTAACTTTGCCGATAGGTACCCGTTAAAGTTGTATTTTACCAAAGCCCCAAAAGCGCCTCCGCTAATTTTAACCGGGTTGTTTTGATTCAGATCGCCCATATAACCGGCACCACCCACAGTACCCCCTATTTCCCAGCTTTGCGCCTGTAAATTACAAGTAATAAAAAGTAAAAACACGGCCAGTAAAATTTTAAGCATCAAACAAATTTAATAATTGCGGGCGTCTAAGCCCCACAATAATTTGTTTCTTAACGTAGATAAGTAACTTTCATTACTCAAACGAATTAGATTTAGCTCGAAATCCGCTTTGCGTACATGAAATTTCATTGTTTTTTCAATAAGCGCCGTTCTTGAATCACATGACAATAAATAATTATTGCTGCGGCACTCTACCTCAAAAGACAGCACGCTGGTATCGGGCAGTACAATTGGCCTTACATTTAAATTATGCGGCGAAACAGGCGTTACCACAATACTATTTGATTGCGGAAATATAATTGGCCCCCCACAGCTTAGCGAGTAAGCTGTTGACCCGGTGGCTGTTGCTATAATGATGCCATCGCCCCAATAGGAGTTTAAGAACTCGCCATCTAAAAACATATGTGTGGTGATCATGGCCGAGTCATCACGCTTATGGATGGTAATATCATTTAAGGCGAAATTATCACCACCAAATATATTGGTATCTGAGTCAATGCTTAACAGCGCACGGCTATCTAAGGTAAATTGCTTATTTACAACAGCATGTATGGCCGCGGCTATATCACTTTTATTTACACTGGCTAAAAACCCAAGCCTGCCAAAATTGATCCCGATTACCGGCACACCCGAATCACGTATCAGCGCAACCATATCCAGTAAAGTGCCATCGCCGCCAAGAGTTAAGAAAAGATCAATTAAGCCCTTTATCTGGTCATCAGCGTTTAATACATTATAGGCTACGGTGTTGATTTTGCCAGACAGGTAATCATTAAGCTGGTGATGGACATATATGTCAACCCCA
>DASWOZ010000293.1:0-3908 GCA_036398535.1 Mucilaginibacter sp.
AAAGGCCGACCATTTACTTTTAATCTGGCCAATGAGCATTGGTATATTGGCCGAATTAAAACGAATACTCAAAGAGCTCTCGTCATTATCCAGGTAGATGATCATGGGTGTAATGTTTTGTCTTAATGAGTTAAAGTTAAAATCTTTCATTACCCCTATAATGTGAAGAGGCCTGAACCTTTTTAACTCGTTATCCATCGGTCTGTAAAGCGTTTGGTTTAGTGGGTTTGAAAACCCCAGCAACTTTGCAGCCGTTGCATTAATAATAATGGCGCTTGAATCTGTAGGCATCTGGTTAGAGAAATTTCTGCCTGCAGCTATTTTTATACCCAACGTTGGTATGTAATCTTCATCAACCGGCCACATTTGCGTTAATATTGCACTTTTTTGATTGGCTACAGGGGTTTTAAATACGGTATTGCCATTGCCATAGTCGGCTGTTGGCAATGCTTGTGTTAACGTTGCCGATTGTACGCCTGTTATTTGTTTTATTTCCTGCTTAAATGCTTTGGCTTTGCCGCCTAATGACCATGAATTTTGCACTATTAAAATATGATCACGATTATAACCGAGATCAGTACTTTGAATATATTTTAACTGGCTATAAATAACTATGGTGCCTATTATTAAAAAAATAGATATGCTAAACTGAAACACTACCAGGAAACTGCGCAATATACCCCCTTTAAAACCTGTAGCAGTTTTACCTTTTAATACTTCAATAGGTTGAAAAGCAGAGAGATACAAAGCTGGGTAGGAGCCTGCTAAACATCCTATTACAAACACAATACTAATTAGCGCGGGTACCATCCACCATATAATCTGTTTAGTAACTGTAAGTTCTTTCCCGGCAATTTGATTAAACAATGGCAGCAGTATACAAGCCGCAAAAACGGCTATGATAGCTGCCGCCAATGTGATCATAATTGACTCTGTTAAAAACTGGGCGATCAAGAATCTACGCGGCGATCCCAAAACCTTCCGCACACCAATCTCGCGGGCACGGTTTGATGACCTTGCGGTTGATAGGTTCATGAAGTTAACACAGGCTATCAGCAATATAAATATAGCTATTGCCGAAAATATGTATACATACTGCAGGTTACCATTGGCACTCAATTCGCCCACACGGTTTGATTCAAGATGTATCTTTTTAAGCGGTATGAAATTGAACTTGAAATAGTTGCCGTCTTGTTCAAAGTCTTTAAATGTTAAATGAAGGATATTTTGTAACTCAGCACCTGCGTGTTTCTCTAAGAATGAAGGCATTTTTGCTTGCAGTTTTTTATAATCTGCACCTTTTTTAAGCAATATATAGGTGTTAAAGTTATTACTGCTTAACCAACTGGTTGTCTTGCTCTCCTTAAGCCCGGTCATAGCTATAAAAAAATCAAAATTAAAGTGTGATTGTGCCGGGATATTTTTTATTACGCCCGTTATTTTATAAAGCACCGAATCATTAAAAATTAACACTCGCCCAACTGCTTGGGTAGTGTTAAAATATTTTTGGGCTATACGTTCGGTTATTACTACGGAATGTGTTTCTGTTAAGGCTTTATTGGGGTTGCCACTTATCATAGGTAAAGTAAAAACACTAAACACTGATGGGTCAGTATAGATCACCCTATGCTCCTGTATATTTTGGCTGCCTTTTTTTACTTTATACCCGCCTTGTCCCCTAAAACGTACAACTTGTTCTACTTCAGGAAAATCGCTTTTTAAGGTTGCCGCCATTGGTGCCGGCGATTGAGCATATGAATTTTCATTGCCGCCAAATTTAATATCATTGTTAACCCGGAATATACGGTCGGCATTAACATTAAACCTGTCATAACTCAGTTCATCGGCCACATAAAAAACAATAAGCATACAGGTAGCCAGCCCCAAAGCCAGCCCTAAAACATTTATAGCCGTAAATCCCTTATTTTTAGTAAGTGTACGAAACGCCGTTTTGATATAGTTTTTTATCATGATAAATAACTTTACGCTTAGTTAAAACTCTGTAAATTCTTTAATTCTGTAAATTCCGGTTCAGGCAATTATTCGCTCCTTAAACTCTTTACCGGATTAGCCAACGCCGCTTTTACAGCCTGGTAACTAACCGTCAACAACGCAATAGCTATGGTAATAAAACCTGCAAGAACCAGTATCCACCAGCTTAGGGTGATACGGTACTCGTAATGCTCCAACCATTTATTCATTGCCCAAACAGATACAGGTATAGCAATTACAATAGCTATGGTAACCAACTTTAAAAAATCTTTTGATAGTAATCCCGCCAGGTTCATTACCGTTGCGCCTAATACTTTACGTACGCCTATTTCTTTTGTACGCTGCTCGGCAGCGTAAGCGGCTAAGCCAAATAAACCCAGGCATGAAATAATAATGGCCAGGCCGCCAAACAGGTTGGCCAGCATGGCCAATAACTTTTCATTTTGAAACTTTTTCTCAAAATTGCTATCCACAAAGTTTATGGTAGGTGGAAATGCAGGATTAACAGATTTCAGTGTTTTATTAACCTGTTCAATACAATCACTTATGCTTTTGGCCGAATTTAGTCGTAAAGCTATGGATGATGCCTGGTTGCCAACGTATGCTGTAACCGCAGGCGGTGTTTTTTCATAAGGAGAGCTGCGTACAAAATCCTTATAAATGCCAATTATAGCCAACGGCTGATCGCCCCATTTGATGATGGTGCCTATTGGATTTTTTAAATTCATCAGTTTAGCGGCAGTTTCATTGATCATTACTGTTTTATTGGCAGTATCAGCCGGGTATTCACTTGAAAATTCACGGCCTGCTATTAATTTTAAGCCAAGGGTATGTACAAAATCATAGCCTGTATTATATACATCAAATAAAACTTTCTGATCCTGTTGTTTCCCCGGCCAATCTATTCCCCAGGTATTATAACCGCCTTGCGTAATACTTATTGAAGTTATGGCACCATTGGTAATGGCCCCTGTTTTTTTAAGCTCATTTATCAATACATCATATTTTTTATTCAAGGTACCCTCTATTGGTATTTCAACCAGGTTATTTTTATCATATCCGTTTGATTTGCTTTGAACAAAGCGGATTTGACGGTAAATGCAAATGGTAGCAGTTATCAAAAAAACCGCGAATGCAAACTGTACCACTACCAATATCTTACGTATGGGTAAGGCGCTGGTATCACCCTTAAATAAGCCCTTTAATACTTTGATAGGTTGAAAAGACGATAAGTAAAATGCCGGATAGCTGCCTGATATTAAACCGGTAAAAATAGCTAAAGCTATAATCAACAGCCAGGCGTACCATTCATCGGTAGGTAGCACCAACTTGAGCCTTAAAAGATCATTAAAATAGGGCAGGCTGATTATTAATATGATTACAGCAGCAATGGTTGATATAAATGATAGAATAAGTGATTCTATAATAAATTGTACAATAAGTGATATTCTGCCCGAGCCTATGGCTTTTCTTATGCCTACCTCTTTTGCCCGTTCTTCAGATCGGGCGGTTGAAAGATTCATAAAATTAACACAGGCAATAAGCAGAATGCACAAGGCAAGTATTTCAAACAAATGGATTTGATCAATCAATCCACCAACCGATTTCCCGTTTTCAAAATTGGAATATAAATGAAGCTTTGCTAATGGAAATAGAAATACCTCGTTTTTATTTCCGTCACTATGTTTGCCTATCATTGGTTTCATGATCGCATTTGCCTTACTTAGGTAGGATGGGTCTTTTAACTGTACATAAGTAGTTGCATAATTGTTGCCCCAATTATCGCCCTTGGTCCATGAGTTAGCATTCTCAAAAAGCACCCAGGGTATCACAAAATCAAATTTAAATGTTGAATTTACAGGTACATTATCAATTACCCCGGTAATTATTAGCGGTAATTCATTATTACGTATAAT
>DASWOZ010000294.1:0-3418 GCA_036398535.1 Mucilaginibacter sp.
TTATTGTACTTATTATATTTTTAGGTAACTGGCGCGGTGCTTTAATTGTAGCTATAACTATTCCGCTGGCATTACTTATCGCTTTTATATTGATGCACTTTACCAATATTCCGGCTAACCTGCTGTCATTAGGCGCTATTGACTTTGGTATTATTGTAGACGGTGCCATTGTAATGATGGAAACCATATTAAAGCGGCGTGAAGATGATGAAACATCCATATTAAAAGAAGAAACTATTGGCGGCATTGCTGCCGACGTGGCACGGCCCATCTTTTTTGCCACGCTTATTATCATTACTGCTTATATGCCTTTGTTTGCCTTTGAACGGGTAGAGAAAAAACTATTTACGCCAATGGCTTTTACGGTTGGGTATGCCCTATTTGGTGCTTTGTGTGTAGCATTGCTATTGATACCCGGGTTGGCTTACACGGTTTATCATATGCCCCGGAAGATGTATCATAATAAGTGGTTAGAAAAGTTGGGCAATGCTTATCATAATGGAATACAGAAAATATTTTTAAATCCTAAAAAGGTATTTCTTCCTTTGGCTATCACCTTAATAGCGGCTTCTGCTTTGACGGCTATGGTTGGTAAGGACTTTTTACCACCGCTGGATGAAGGCTCAATATGGCTACAGGTTACCTTACCTCCGGGAATATCATTAGATAAATCAAAAGCGATGAGCGATAGTTTACGCAAGCGTACTATGAAGTATGCCGAAGTAACTTATATTATGGTTCAGGATGGCAGAAATGATGACGGTACTGATCCATTTACGCCATCGCATTTTGAGTGTTCCATCGGATTAAAACCATATAAACAATGGCCCAGAGGTAAAACCAAATATGACCTGATCAATGAATTGGCTAAAGAATACCAGGGCATGGCGGGTTTCCAGGTAGGTTTTAATCAACCTATGATTGACGGAGTTATGGACAAAATAGCAGGTGCGCATAGCGAACTGGTAGTAAAAGTATATGGTGACGATTTTAAAGAAACGCGCAGAATTGCTGAAAATGTGTTATCGACCTTAAAAACTGTACCGGGGGCGGTTGATTTGGCAATTGACCAGGAACCGCCCCTGCCTCAGCTACAAATTAAAGTGGACCGGGACGCGGTTGCCCGATATGGCTTAAACATAAGCGATGTTGCAGAACTGATTGAGGTTGGAATTGGCGGACAGGCTATATCGCAAATATTTGTGGGCGACAGGGTTTATGACATTAGTTGCCGTTATAGTGAAGACAGCCGTAACACGGTTGAAAAAATTGCTAACCTGATGCTCACCTCGCAATCAGGTGCCAAAATTCCGTTATCGCAGGTAGCTACGGTAAAAACCGAAACAGGTGAAAGTACCATTACCCGCGAAACAAACAGCAGACAGCTTACAGTTAAACTAAACTTACGTGGAGTAGATTTAAGCAGTTTCTTAAAAACAGCACAAAATAAAATTGATGCTAACGTAAAATTTGATAAAACCCACTACAGAATAGAATGGGGCGGCCAGTTTGAAAACCAAAACCGTGCTTACGCTCGTCTTGCTGTGGTAGTGCCTTTAACTTTGGCTATTATGTTTATCCTTTTATATGGTCTGTTCGGTAAGTTCAGGCAAGCCGGATTGATCCTTTCTATTGTTCCGCTGGCTTTGTTTGGCGGTATGCTGGCGCTAAATATCAGGGGCATGACATTGAATGTTTCTTCTGCTGTAGGATTCATTGCCTTATTTGGTGTAGCGATACAAAACGGGGTTATTATGATATCGCATATCAATAATTTACGAATGAAAGGAATGTTATTGAAAGAGGCCGTAATTGAAGGCGCACGCAACCGCTTCAGGCCTATTTTAATGACTGCTACCGTAGCTGTTATTGGTTTGCTGCCCGCATCATTAGCTACAGGAATAGGATCTGACGTGCAACGGCCCTTAGCTACGGTAATTGTATACGGCCTTTTATTTTCAACTGTCCTAACCCTTTATGCATTACCATCCATTTACTATTTGCTTGAAAAAAAGTGGGGCAATGAAGATTATCCTGTAACCCCAAATGCTTAATACTGACATGATGATCACCAAGAAAATATATCCTTTATTACTGTTATTACTATGCAGCCGGCTTATGGTAATGGCGCAGGCAGATACGGTATTTAATAAGAGGCCGGTAACTTACACCGCATTTTTAGCTACGGTGGGTAAAAATAATTTAAGTTACAGCGCTCAAAAATTCAATATTGATTTAGCCGTAGCCAATATTGAAGTAGTTAAAATATTCCCCGACCCTCAACTGGCCTTTGGTTATACTAACCTTAACCAGGGCCGTTTGGCCATGGGCTATGGTTTTAACAGCAGCCTAACCGGCACATTAGAATTGGGCGGCAAACGCACAGCACGTGTTGACCTGGCAAAAAGCCAAACAGAGTTGGCTAAATATTTATTGGCAGATTATTTTAGAAACCTGAAGGCTGATGCTACGCTTGCTTATTTAAAAGCCTTACAAAATCGTTTCCTGCTTACGGTTATGGATAGTTCATACGCCGCCATGAATGGCCTGGCCAGATCAGACAGCATTCGTTATAAATTAGGTGCTATAACCGAGGTTGATGCTCGCCAAAGTAAGGTAGATGCGGTAACCATGCTGACCACACTTTATCAAAGCGAAGCTGACTGGAAAACAAGTTTAGTAAACCTATCACTGCTAATGAGTAAAACAAACGTAGACACTTTGTATTACCCTGTAGGAGATTTTTCTGCATTTGACCGGGATTTCAATTTGATGACGCTTATTACATCGGCACAAAACAACCGGGCCGACCTATTAGCCGCGTTGCAAAGCAAGGATGTATCTGATAAAATGCTGCAACTGGCTAAAGCCAACCGCATGATAGACCTGGGTATTAATTTAGGTGTAAATTATAATGCTTATGTGCATAACATTATGCCGCCTACACCATCAACTACACCTATATCCATGGGTGTAAGCATACCATTGAAATTTTCAAATAAATACGCTGGCGAATATAAAACGGCCTACTTTACAGCACAACAAAATGAAACACTTTACAGGCAAACCGAATTACAGATACAAAGCGATGTAACACAAGCCTATTATAATTATTTAGCCGCGCGCAAACAGGTAAACTCATTTAATCATGGTTTATTAAATGATGCCAAACGTGTGCTTGAAGGCAAAACTTATAGTTATAAAAGAGGCGAAACAACCTTGTTGGATGTACTGACCGCGCAACGCACCTATAACGATGTACAGCAAGGTTATTACCAAACGCTGTATAACTACGCGGCTGCATTGGTGGAGGTTGAAAGAGCAGCAGGTATCTGGGATATTAATCTTTAAAAAATCAGCATGAGAAAACTATTCATATTCATCACGTTTTTACTGGTAAAACAAGTGGCTTTTGCAC
>DASWOZ010000295.1:0-3712 GCA_036398535.1 Mucilaginibacter sp.
GGTATCACCATGATGAGTGCGTATAAAATCAATTACAATTTCTGGCAGGTTAGCTTTCTGCGCCATTTCAATACCTTTGCTTACGTGCCTGATAATTATCTGGGCGCTTTCCTCATAGGGTAGCTTATCATGCGGATTAAATCCGGAGGTTTGATTTTCAATAAAAAACAATGGATTTTCCATTTTACCTATACCATGATACAAGGCCCCCGCCCTAACCAGCAACGCATTACCACCAATAGAGTAAATCGCATTTTCGGCCAGGTTAGCTACCTGCAAAGAGTGCTGAAAGGTACCGGGTGCGCTAAACGCCATTTCGCGTAATAATGGCGCGTTTGTATTGGTCAGCTCAATAAGCGTTATATCTGAGGTTAAGGAGAATATTTTTTCGAAAATATAAATAAGCGGATAAGCTAATAAAGTTAAGGATACACTTACCACAAACGGTATAAAACCAATCCAATCAACAGTTAAAAAGCTGCCTTCACGTATCAGCGATATGCCCAAATAAGCTATAAAATATGTAAATGTTATGATCAAAGCTGATATTAAAAATTGCTCACGCCTGATCAGATTTTTAATACTATATATGGAAACCATACCTGCTGTGATCTCAAAATAAGCAAATTCAAAACTGTTGGGCACAAAAAAGCCTGCTATAAGCACAACTAATAAGTGGATGTTTAATGCCAAACGCGTATCAAATAATATCCGTATAATGATAGGTACAATGCAATAAGGTATATAGTAAAAGCTGGGCAACTGTAACTTTATGGCCATTGATAAGGTAAACAGCATTGCCGTAATTACCAATAATATTAAACTCACCAACCGGTTATCGTCATAAATATCCTTTCTGAACAGGTATAGAAATATCATGAGCAACGCTATGGCAATAGCTACCAATAATGATTGCCCAACTAATACCAGCCTGTAATCGCCGTTTACACGGGCATTATCTTCAAATGCTTTTTTATAAGATCCTAATTTTTGATATACCTCATCATTAACTACTGATCCTTTGGCTACAATTACCTCTCCTTTTTGCACCATGCCATGGGTTAATGACAACCCTTCCAACACTTCTCTTTCTAAGCGGTTAGTTAATTTATCGTCATAAATCAGGTTACTTTGAATACGGTTTTGCAACAGATCAAGCAAAAATGCTTTATTTACCTGCCTGTGTTTGCTTATCATTTCATCACAATAAGACAAAGCACTTTCTTTAGTAAATAACTCGGCCGTATTTTTATCTGAGGCTACATTTTTGCTCAGTATGGCCACCTCATAATTAGCGCTGCCTTGCTGATATTTTTTATCCGGAATCAGAACGCCCCTGTCATATACCTCTTTTAATAAGTTATAGCCTAAAGTAATATATTCACCCTTTTGGGTATCATTTAAACCTGCAGTATGCCATTTAACTTCGAGGTCGCTTTTAAACCCTTCTATTTGCTGTGCGCCCGTATTTTCGTTTAACTGATAAATAGGAGTTATGCTGGTAAGAGCCGTTTTTTTATCGTTTTCAATTTCCTGTGATGTTTTTAATATGGCAAAGTTATAGGGTGATACCAGGTCCTTTTGGTTCCAGATCCTGCCCTTTTCAATTTCATAACTGAATTTTGCCTGCTTGGGTAAAGCGTACACAATTAACCCAATACTTACAATCATCATTAAAAACTTAACATTGCGGGCGTATTTGCGCAATAAAGCTTTTTGGCGCGAAGGAGAGAGTGTTGCCATTTAGTTGTTTAACCGTTCAAAATTAATATAAGTTTCGGTTATATCATTTTTTCTTCTTTTAAAGAAAGTGTCTGATTGCTAAATGCATAACTTTTACTATGCATGCATAGTAATTATTACTGGTATAAAACGTTAAATTTGCATCTGTTTTAAAATCCATGAAAGAAGTAGTCATCGTTTCGGCCACACGTACAGCTATAGGTAGCTTTGGCGGTAGTTTAGCAAGTCTTAGTGCAACTCAGTTGGGTAGCATTGCCATTAAATCGGCAGTTGAAAAATCGGGGTTGAAGCCAGATCAGGTACAGGAAGTTTATATGGGTAATGTAATGCCTGCCAATTTAGGGCAGGCACCCGCTACACAGGCCGCCATATTTGCGGGCCTGCCCTACCTGCCCGCAACAACGGTTAATAAAGTATGTGCATCCGGCATGAAAGCGGTTATGCTGGCTGCGCAAAGCATAGCGCTTGGCCAAAATGATATTGTAGTTGCAGGCGGCATGGAAAGCATGAGCAATGTGCCCTATTATTTAGACAAAGCACGTAATGGCTACCGTTTAGGCAACGGGCAAATCACTGACGGCCTGGTTAAGGACGGATTGTGGGACGTTTATAACGATTATCATATGGGATCGGCAGCCGAATTATGCGCCGTTGAATGCAACATTAGCCGCGAAGAGCAGGATGCCTTCGCTGTCGAATCCTACAAACGGTCGCAGGCTGCACAAAGCGCGGGTAAATTTCAACAAGAAATTACGCCGGTGGAATTGAAAGATAAAAAAGGTGAGATCACTTTATTCAGTGAGGATGAAGAACCCGCAACAGTTAAATTTGATAAGATACCGGCATTAAAACCAGTATTTAAAAAAGATGGCACCGTAACCGCCGCCAACGCTTCTTCGTTAAATGACGGGGCAGCGGCACTGGTATTAATGAGTAAAGAAAAAGCAGAAGAATTAGGGATACAACTATTGGCGAAAATTGTTGCTTATGCCGATGCGCAACAAGCGCCTGAGTGGTTTACTACCGCCCCATCAAAAGCTATTCCGCTGGCTTTGCACCGTGCCGGCTTAACTGCAGAACAGATAGATTATTTCGAAATAAACGAGGCCTTCGCTGTAGTTTCAATTGCTAATAATCAGCTTTTAAAATTGGATGCAACTAAGGTTAATGTAAATGGTGGCGCAGTATCATTGGGGCACCCGTTGGGTGCTTCTGGTGCACGTATTATGGTTACCCTAATAAATGTATTACAGCAAAATAAGGGTAAATACGGCGCGGCGGGAATTTGTAACGGCGGTGGTGGTGCCAGTGCAATTGTTATAGAAAATTTGCGTTAGTTTAGTTAATGAAAAAGCTATTATTCATTGGGTTATTATTCCTGGCCTGCCCGTTGTGTATTTTTGCGCAGCACTCTGATGAAAGTAACCGGAAACAGCTAAGCTTTTTGCAGGATAGCCTGGCACATTTAGGCAAAACATTCGTTAATTCGGAAATTGATGTGGAACGTAAAGCAGCCAATTATCAGTTTATTAAAACGCTGGTTACTGCTTTAAGAATACCCAACTCCTTTCTTTTTCCTTTTGATTCTTTAAAGACAATCAGCATATTAAATTCGCCAGATAACCGTTTTCGCATATTTAGCTGGCACATTATGAATATGGATGGGAGTTACCGTTTTTATGGCGCCGTGCAAATGAATACCGGCGGACCTCTTAAAATGTATCCGCTGGAGGATTATTCGCCTTTACTAAAAAACCCTGAAGACTCTGTAACTGATAATAAAAAATGGTATGGCGCGCAGTATTATAAGATCATCCGTGTTGATGCATCATTACCTTACTACGTGCTGTTGGGATGGAAAGGTAATAATGACCGGTCAACAAAAAAGGTTATTGATGTGATCTCCTTTAAAAACGATAAACCTCAATTAGGGCTGTCTGTATTTGACGAAAAAGGCAAAAGCCGTAAA
>DASWOZ010000296.1:0-7115 GCA_036398535.1 Mucilaginibacter sp.
CTTTTGTTACGCTGTAGGTGCCCGCTTCGGCAATAGGATTGAGTGCCGCTACCGAGCATATATTAAAAATATGTCCATGCTTTGCGGCTATCATTTTTTTACCAAAATAGCGGTAAAGCTGGTAGGCAGGCATCAGGTTGGTATTGATCATTTTTTCAAAGGCATCCTCCTCGTCATCCAATATACTGGCGTAAGTGTACATGCCCAGGTTATTAACGATGATGCTGACAAAGCCTAATTCGTGCCCGGCCGAAGCGGCGAACTTTAGCAGTTCAGTTTTATTGCTGCCATCTGCAACAGCGGTAAAAACTTTAACATCCGGGTTAATTTGATACAATTCGTTTTTGAAGTTGATGAGATCATTCAAATTTCTGGAACAAATTGCAAGATTAATGCCCTCTTGAGCTAAAGCGATAGCTATTGAGCGCCCCATTCCTTTTGTTGCACCGGTAATTAAAGCGTTTTCCATAGATTAAAAGTAGATATATTTGGTAAAAGTAAGCCATAGAAATCGGGGAACGAGGGGAATTAATCGGTAGAAGTGAATATTTTAGCCGTTGAAATTGATCAATAGAAATTGCTATTTTAAAACAACGGGGCTAAAAATAAGTTGTTTTAACTTGTAGAGAAAAGCAATACATTATTAAAAAGTGTATTTTTAGTCGATTTTAATTTAACAAATGTTTTATAGTTTAGGCAGGTACATCTTATTATTACGTTTAAGTTTCCGCAAACCCGAAAAGTTTAGTGTTTACTGGGCCGGGATCATGCGCGAAATGGTTTCCATCGGCATCGGCTCTTTAGGCATCATCGCCATCATATCCATATTTATTGGCGCGGCTACTACCATACAGGTGGCTTTCCAGTTATCAAGCCCTTTGGTACCGCTAAGTACTGCAGGTAGTATCGCACGCGATTCAACCATACTTGAATTTAGTCCAACTATATCCGCGCTGGTATTGGCCGGGCGTGTTGGCTCAAGTATTGCCTCGCAAATAGGCACCATGCGGGTTACGGAGCAAATTGACGCGCTGGAAATTATGGGTGTAAATGCTCCGGGATACCTGATCTCGCCAAAAATTATTGCCGGCATGACCATGTTCCCTATCTTGGTAATTGTGTCTATCACTCTGGGAATTACAGGCGGCTACATAGCTTGCTTAGTATCAGGTGATGTAACGCCTGCCGATTATATAATGGGTGTGCATGATGGGTTTGAGGGTTTAACCGTTAGGGTTGCCCTGGTTAAATCGGTTGTTTTTGGTTTTATCATTGCTTCTATCTGTGCCTACCAGGGCTTTTATACCCGTGGTGGCGCGTTAGAGGTTGGCCAGGCATCAACAAGAGGTGTAGTATATAGCTGCGTTATGGTTTTATTTGCCGATTTGGTGATAACGCGTTTGATGCTATGATCGAAATCAAAGACATTTATAAAACATTTGGCGAGAATGAAGTTTTGCGGGGCATATCCGCCACGTTTAAACCGGGGAAAAATAATTTAATTATTGGCGGCTCGGGTTCAGGTAAAACCACTTTATTGAAATGCATTGTCGGCCTGCATGAACCTACCAAAGGTGATGTAATTTTTGACGGTGAAAATTTTACCGATATGAATTTTGAGCAACGGGTGCCTATCCGCACCCATATAGGTATGCTGTTCCAAAATTCGGCTTTATTTGATTCAATGACGGTGGAAGAAAATATCATGTTTCCGCTTAACCTGTTTACCAAAATGAGCAAAGAGGAAAAGTTGGATCGTGCCAACTTTTGTTTAAAGCGGGTAAACCTCGAAGATAAAAATAAACTATTCCCGGCCGAACTTTCGGGAGGCATGAAAAAACGGGTAGGTATTGCCCGGGCCATATCCATGCAGCCTAAATATTTATTTGTGGATGAGCCCAACTCGGGCCTCGACCCAAAAACTTCTATCCTGATAGACGACCTGATCAACGAACTGACCGAAGAATACAACATTACTACCGTAATAGTTACACATGATATGAACTCGGTAATGGGGATAGGCGAGCATATCCTGTTTCTGCACAACGGTGAAAAATGGTGGGAAGGCAGCAATAAGGAAATTGCCCACACTGACAACAAAGAGCTAAACGATTTTGTATTTGCCAGTAAGTTTATGCAAGCAGCGAAAGCAAATTTGTAGTGATTGAAGATTAGTTAATTAGAGATTAGGGAAGAACTAATATATTTGCGCTTTAAAACTAATTTCTGATCGCCAGTTACTAACCGCTACTACCAAATGATTCAACTACTTACGCCAACCCACTGGAAAGACTATGAGCTGATTGATTGCGGCGATTTTGAAAAGCTGGAACGTTTTGGTAATATTATACTGATACGCCCCGAACCACAGGCGGTATGGAGCAAAGCTATGCCGGCATCTGAGTGGCAGCGGTTACATCATATTAAATTTAAGGGTCGTTCAGCTACTTCCGGCGAGTGGATCAAAAAAAATCCGGCTACGCCCGACCGTTGGCACATTGAATATAAAAATGATGATGCAGCCATTAAGTTCAGGCTGGCGTTAACCTCATTTAAACATTTGGGTATTTTCCCCGAGCAGGCTGTTAACTGGGATTATATCTCGAAAAATATTAAAAACTTTAAAACTCCCGAACCCAAAGTGCTTAACCTGTTTGCTTATACGGGCGGTGCATCATTAATTGCAAGGGCTGCAGGTGCAGATACTACGCATGTTGATTCCATTAAACAGGTAGTAACCTGGGGGAATGAGAACCAGGAACTTTCGGGCTTAACCAATATACGCTGGGTGGTTGAAGATGCTTTGAAATTTGTAAAACGGGAAGTTAAGCGCGGCAAAAAATACAATGGCATTATATTGGACCCTCCCGCTTATGGCCACGGGCCAAACGGCGAAAAGTGGAAGCTGGAAGATCACATCAATGAAATGATGCAGGACGTAATACAACTCCTTGACCCCGAAGAACATTTTTTGGTGTTAAATACATATTCATTGGGTTTCTCGGCGGTAATTATCGAAAATCTGATTAAAAGCGCCTTTCCTAAAGTAGAGCATCTGGAAATAGGCGAATTATATTTACAGGCCACATCTGGCCCTAAGCTGCCTTTAGGTGTATTTGGAAAGTTTTATAAAAATAAACGCTAATTAACATTAGCAATATTATATTTACACAACTTTATTTATTTTAATTGCTAATTAATCCTGCTAAATAATATATTAAGCAAGTAACCCCTCTTTATGAAACTAAAAACCATTATTTTTTCTAACCTTATCCTGTTATCTTCCTTATCGCTTTTCTCTAATTGCAGCCAAAGCGGTGGTAAGTCAAAAAAAGCAGGCGATACTACAAAAACTACTACCGCTGTAGTAACTACCGAAACAGTAGATACAATTACTACAAAAGTTACCTACCCACCTATAGACAAGGTACAATATGATTCATTAATGAAAAAGCTGGCTCACGGTGATACCACCGGGAAATGGCCGGTTAAAAATACGCCATACCCTTTACCGGGTGCTATTTTGCCATACAAACGTGTGGTTGCTTTTTATGGTAACTTATATGCTAAGAAGATGGGGATTTTAGGTGAGTTGCCACCAAACGAAATGCTGGCTAAATTAAAAGGCGAAGTAAAAAACTGGGAAAAAGCTGACCCTACTACACCGGTACAACCTGCTTTGCACTATATAGCGGTTGTAGCCAGCGGCGATGCAGGCAAAGACGGTAAATACCGTAACCGCATGCCTTTTAAACAAATTGATTCTGTTTTAAAACTGGCTCAAAAAGCACATGCCATTGTATTTTTAGATGTACAGGTAGCTTTAAGTAATATACATACCGAGTTACCGCTATTAGAGAAATATCTTAGTATGCCGCAGGTGCATTTTGGTATGGATCCTGAATTTTCTATGAAAGATGGGTCTAAACCGGGCAAAAAAATTGGTACTTATGATGCCGCCGATATTAATTATGTATCCAATTATTTAGCCGGATTGGTTAAGAAATATAACCTGCCTCCAAAAATTTTAATAGTTCACCGTTTTACTAAAAAGATGGTAACTAATTACCAGGCTATTAAATTACACCCGGAAGTACAATTGGTAATGGATATGGACGGATGGGGCGAGCCCGACCTGAAAGAAGGCACCTATCGTTACTTTATCCGTAATGAACCAGTACAGTTTACAGGCTTTAAATTATTTTATAAAAATGATATTAAAAAAGAGCCGCATCATATGTTAACCCCGCAAGAGGTGTTAAAGAAAATGCCTTATCCTATTTATATTCAGTATCAGTAAACTGATTAGATAATATAAACAAAATACCCCGATCAATATTGATTGGGGTATTTTGTTTTAACACATTTTGCCTTTGCATGGAGGAACGACGAAGCAATACACATCCGGCTCGCAAAGACCTATTGGATAATGGCGGGCATTAATTTACCTGCTATTCAAAACCATCGTTGCACTTTGCAAACCCTGGCCCGTTGCGGTAAAAGTAATGCTCCCCGCTTTTTCTTTGGCCTGCACTATGGCTAATGCCAGCCCATGAAACGCCTTGCGGTAATTGGCTTTAAAAGGGTCATGACTTACCGGGTCGCCATTATCTACGCTGGCAATAAACGCTTCGCCATTAATTTTAAAGTTAACCAGGTTATCGGCATCGGGTACTACATTGCCATCTTTATCTAAAATTTTCACTGTGATGAACGATAGATCCTTGCCATCTGCTTTTATATTCTTTCTATCAGCTACCAGCTCAATTTTAGCGGGTTCTCCGGCGGTATGTATCTCGCGGGTTAAAATTACTTTGCCGTTTTTGCGTGATATAGCTTTTAGCGTACCCGGCTCAAATTTTAATCGCCACATTACGTGCAGGTCATCACCGGTTTTTCTTTTAACGCCTAATGATTTTCCATTCAAAAAAAGCTCTACTTCATCGGCATTGTTATAATAGGCCCAAATATCTACAGTTTTACCGGGCTGCCAGTTCCAGTGAGGAAAAATATGTAACACAGCTTTATTGGTCCACTCACTTTGGTACATATAATAAACATCCTTGGGGAAACCGGCCAGATCAATTATGCCAAAGTACGAACTGCGTGATGGCCATGAATATGGCGTAGGCTCGCCCAGGTAATCAAAGCCCGTCCAGATAAACATGCCTGATAAGAAATCATATTTCTTAATAATTTTCCAGGTTTCTTCGTGGGTTGAACCCCATGGCGTCGAAACATTATCATAGGCCGATACCGTGTTATCTGCATTGGTTTTACCCTTATTTCCATAAACAGGCCAACGCCTGATGCTGTCAGAAGGCATATCATAATAATTCCGGGTTTCTAATGCCGAAGTGGTTTCTGTACCGATGAATTTTTTACCGGGATAACGGTCATGAAAAGCCGCATAATTTAACTGGCTATAATTATAGCCTATCAGATCAATAGCGCCCGATTTTATAATTTGATTTTTTACGCTGGGGTCATTATTAGCTGTAGTAATAGGCCTGGTTTTATCCAAACTATGAACAATAGCTGCCAGCTCGGGTGCAACTCTTAAAGCACTGGTATCGCTTTGTTGCGGTATTTCATTACCTATGCTCCAAATAAATACGCTTGGATGGTTCCGGTCGCGCAATATCTGGTCTTCCAGATCCTTTTTATGCCATGCTTTAAAATATAGATGATAATCATATTTATTTTTGCCTCGTTCCCAGCAATCAAATGCTTCGTCCATTACAATAAAGCCCATCTTATCGCATAGATCAAGCAGCTCTGGCGCGGGTGGGTTATGTGATGTACGTATAGCATTACAACCCATTCCTTTTAAAATTTCCAATTGCCGTTCTAACGCACGCGTACTAATAGCCGAACCCAGGCTGCCCAAATCATGATGATCACATACGCCTAAAATTTTTACAGATTTGCCATTTAAAAAAAATCCTCTATCTGCATCAAAATCAAAATAGCGGATGCCCAATGGCGTGGTGTATTCATCAGCCACTACATTATTTGCCATAATAACCTGTGTAATTACCTTGTACAAATAAGGATGATCTGTGGACCACAATGTTGGATGACCGACAGTAAAATTTTGAGTGATGGTAGTTAATGAATCGCCGGAGTTGATATTAGCCGTTACTTTACTGGCCACCGCTTTTCCTGCTGCATTATAAACGGTAGATTTAAGCGCGTAGGGCAATATTTTACCTGGATATTTGCGCACGCTAATATCCAGATTTATAGTTGCCGACTGGCTGCTAACTTTTGGCGTAGTAACAAAGGTGCCCCAGTGATCAATAGCTACCCTGCCGGTAGTAACCAGCCATACGTTACGATAAATGCCCGAACCGGAGTACCAGCGGGAATTAGGCTGCTCGGCATTATCTGCCTTTACTGCAATTATATTGGGCTTATCGCCATAATTTAAATACGGTGTTAAATTATAGCGGAAAGAAATATACCCATTGGGCCTGAAACCTAAATGATGCCCGTTTAGCCACACATCGCTTTTTTCATATACCCCATCAAAATCAATATAAACCAATTTACCTTTTGAGGTAGCAGGAACCATAAACGTTTTACGGTACCAGCCAATCCCTCCCGGTAATGCGCCCCCTTCAGGTTTGGCGGGATTGTCTTTACTAAATTCGCCCTCAATACTCCAATCATGCGGGAGGTTTAATATGCGCCATTTCGAGTCATCTAAATCTGTATTTTCGCCTTTTGATACATCTCCTAAATTAAAACGCCAACCCTTATCAAAGTCAATAACTGATCTGATTTGTTGGGTATGTGCTTCGGCTGCAAACAATAAAATAAATAGCAAAAGGGGTATTGCCTTTTGTAAACAAGTGTTTTTTATTGATGACATATTGGGTTATAGAGTTATATATGCCACTAATTAACAATATTTAAATGAGGCATACAAACATAAAATGCCCGCGCTAAGCGCGGGCATTTTACATATAACTATTACTTTATACAACCGGCTTGATTGTAAATATACCACTGTAATATTTATGGTAACCGTAACCTAAAAGCAGGTTAGGTACCATAAGCGTAACACCCATTAACCAGCCCGACGGTACTAACAGGGTATGAAAAAGTAA
>DASWOZ010000297.1:0-6941 GCA_036398535.1 Mucilaginibacter sp.
TTTTCTGTTTTTCCTTTAACCCTTGCCCACATGGTTTTCCCCTTTTCAGAGCTATCTGTCCCCTTAGCTGTTACATAGCAAAAAGTCATTTCCGGATTAAGCCGTAGCAAGGGTTTCGCGATCGTCAGGGTTAAATCATAAGTGAGCCTTGTATACTCTTCTTCGCTTTTTCCTATCGAAGTAACCCCAAGGCAATAAAAACAAGCGTCTATATTATTTAACACCGGTTCATTCCCTGTAAATGCAAAAAGGTCATCCAATAATACTTCTTTTACCTTTGGGTGGACGACACCTGCGCTGCGCCTGTTTAGTAAAGTGATAGAGGCTATTTTGGGGTCGTTAAGACATTCATGTAATACTCCCCCGCCAACCATGCCTGTTGTGCCGGTAATTAATATATTAACAGGTTTCATATCTATAACTATTTAAATATTCGACAAATTTAGCATGGGCCTCGCAGTACGATTAGTACAGAAGTGGGGAATACTGGGACGATTTTACGTAAATGCCCTGCAGGTTTTGAAAATAGTTTAATTAGCGTGATGTTGCAAAAGGCAGCAGATGTCGGAGATATTCGGACAGCCTGGTTGAAACCGCGGACAAAGTAGAGATGATCAGCTGATAACATTGTTTATGCAGCCTTAAGTGCTTACTTTGTCCTTATGAAATTTCACTACGCCTGCCGGATTTTAACCTTAGCATTTATAGCTTTATTTAGTACAAGTGCATCAGCTCAGGTCGCAATCATAAAACTGGAATTATATAATCACCAGGTTTGGCTTAAAGCAGGCTTAACAGGAACAAAAACGGATACACTGAACTTTCTTTTTGACAGCGGCGCAGGCACGGCGTTACTGGATTCCACGGTTGCATACAAAATATTTAAAGACGGCAAGTTCGGTCAGACCACAGGCACCGGAGCAGGTGGCAGCATGCGCATGCAGGTATTGGATAACCAAAGCATTTATTTAGGCGGTGTAAAAATCGATAGCGTAAAACTGCTTGTCAATAATCTCGGTAACCTGTCTGCCACTCTTGGAAGAAAGCTTGACGGTATCATTGGGTTTGACCTGCTCAGAAAGTACGTGACCAGGATCGACATTGACCAGGAAATATTGACACTATACAAGGACATTCGGGACCTCAAGGCAGAAAAGGGCCAGCCACTTGCTTTTGAATACAGCCCGGAAATTAATTTTCTGCCCAGGCTCAAATGCAGCTTTACCACATTAACCGGGCAAAATTATTCCGGCTGGTTCTTCATGGATAGCGGCGCAGGCTTAACCGCGTTGTTAAACACACCATTTGTTAATACCAATAAACTATTAAGCACTACCGGCAAAACCCTGCAACTAAAAACCATGGGCATGACCAATGCCAGTGAACGCTACATCGCAAGGGTCAAGGATTTTAGTTTCGGTGGATATGTGTTTAACGATGTGCCATTGAGCCTGTCACAAACAACATCGGGCGTCAACGCTATGGAAGGGTATTTGGGCCTTTTAGGGAATGAATTTCTTTTCCGCTTTAATATGACGTTTGATTATAACCACGATGCAATTTATCTGCAGCCAAATAAATATTACACAGCGCCGTTTGATTTTCCCTTATGCGGCTTTAGTGTGAGGCTTGAAAATGAAAGGGTTTATGTTTCGTCTATTGCGCCTGACGCACCCGAAAAAGTGCAGGGGCTGGCATCTGGTGATGAGATTGTTAGTGTAAATAATAAAGCTAACTTAAGTATTACTGAAGTCCGTGAACTATTGAAGCATCCCGGTAAAATTATATTAAAGGTTAAGCACGCTAACACTGAAAAGACATTCGACATACCATTATATCCCAGGATATGATAATAAACAATTGAAAGATAAGGTTACTGCTGGTTAACGATATTTAAAGGCCTTTGGAAGAATCGCTTACCGTCGGCGCAGCCTTTTTCCTTCATGTCCCTTGCAGGGCCCTTGAAAAGGACCCTGCGTATAAAGACATTTTTAAAGTCGGGATGGCAGGATTCGAACCCACGACCTCCAGCACCCCATGCTGGCGCGATACCGGGCTACGCTACATCCCGAAGGGATACAAATATACTTTTTGTATATTAATTTTTTAATTCGCTGGCAGGTGATTTTTATAAATAACAAAAAACGCCAGGCTACACGGCCCGACGTTTTTATTTATCCTAAAAATAGCAATTACTACAATAACGCTGCCTGTGTTCCGGAATCCTTCTTGGTTTCCAGTACGGCCCTTACAGAGGCTGGCAGATTGGTTAATAAGCTATAGCCTGTAGCGGTTTCAATAGCTTTCACTGTGGTTATATACTGTGTCCAGTCGGTGCTGATGGTATTGATGTTAGGGGTGTTTACAGCAATTACCCTTGTTGATGAAGTTATACGGCTAAGGTCGTTATTGCCGTTTGGTATTACCACAATCACTTTCCAGATGTTTGAAGGCACTACAACATGACCGCTGTTTATGGTCGTTGCTGATCCGCTTGAACCGGTACCGCCTGAACCGTAGCTGCCCATTATAACATAAATTTCGTTACCGGCAGTTACCAGCGAGCGGCCGTATTCTTCAAGATCGGCCCATGTCTGTTCGTTATTTTTTGGCGCCTGCGGTATCATGTTATCCATTAAAAAGGTAGCCTCATTAGCTGCCAGTGTTGATGTGCGGTCGCCGCTTGGGCAATTATGCCCCCTGTCGAAACCGGAGCCCGAATAGCTGGTTGCCCCTACCTCGTACCAGCCCGACGGCAGGTTGGTATCGGCCCTGAAATCGTTGGCCCTGTCTTGCGTGCCTAATGAGGTAGAACCAACATACCAGCTTACCCAGTTCGGTTCGCCTTTGTCGCGGTTAT
Organism: Mucilaginibacter sp.; assembly: GCA_036398535.1. Classification (GTDB taxonomy): domain Bacteria; phylum Bacteroidota; class Bacteroidia; order Sphingobacteriales; family Sphingobacteriaceae; genus Mucilaginibacter. The sequence continues at coordinate 2,861 of DASWOZ010000297.1, forward strand.
AGCTTTCGGTATAATAGGTTTGGTCGATTAAATAATTGTCTGCGTTGGTAATGCTGGTAGTTGCGCCGCTTGGGTTACCCAATAATAAGTTGGTGTTATCTCCTGTTGAACCGCCGCCTGTCCCGCTGTCAAAGCTGTTGATGGTAAACTCGTCAATATTTATACGGTTGCTACCGCCGGTTGTTTTTCTTAGCTGAAAGCGTAATGAACCGGATTGATTTACGGTGAAGGTAGCAGTAGCCAGCGTGGTGTTGCTTGCAGTAATGGACGTGGTGCCCACCTGCGAATAGCTGCTTCCGCCATTTGAGGAAACCCATAACTGGAAAGCTGACGAACCATCCGAACCGTAAACTGCATATTTTAAGGTTACGGTTGATGCGCCGCTGCTAATATCAAAGTTCATCCCCAGGGTACCGGTATTGCGGATACGGATAGATTTGGCGCCAACTTTAGGGTCGGACGAACTTGTACCAACCAGGGCGTCGTTCAAATCCCACGAACCGCTGGTAAAGGTTACGTCGCCATCGGCATAAGCGGTTTTAGAACCCGACTCAAAACCTTCGTCGAAGGTTTGCGTTATCGCCAGGTCGTTGTTAATACTTTTCCCATTGAACTGGTTGTTTGCAATTGGGGTAATGGATGATTTTTGACAGGCCGACAAGAAAATGGCGGCCGTGCTAATGGTAAATAGTAGCTGTTTAATCTTCATAACTATAAGTTTTAATTTAAATACCAAGTTTAAGTTAACCATTGTTAAGTATTGATTAAATGTTTGTTTCTATTTGGCTGTTGAAGTTTAACTATTGGGATAGGTAGGGTTGGTTAAGAATATTCTTATTTCCGTTGCCAGTTAATTCAAATCTGCAGTTATAAGCAAATCGAGTAATTGGATAAGGGCTGCCTTTCTAATGGCTGTTTAAATGAGGGTCACAAGCTGTACGCCTGCTGTAGCGGGGAGAGAAGATGAAAATAATGCCCGATAAGCTATGTATGCATTATCAAATATTTTTAAAATTGAATTTATAATAAACCCAATTTTAAAAGTTTGTTATTGCTGTTTTTAACACAATTTAACTTTCGTTGTGGGCATAGCTTGTCTAAAGGAGTTATCTTTGAGTTATGCGTTTTCTTTGGCTTCTTTTCTTATTAAGTTTCGGATTTTTTATTAATTCATCAGCACAAAATGGTAGGATTCATCCATTTATTATTGAAGGTACTATTAATACTGACACAGGAACTATAAAATTAATTCTGGTTAGCGACACTAGCTATTACCCACAATTGGCCCGAAATTTTACTGCAAAAATTCAACATGGGCGCTTCTTTATAAATGGGAATATCCCTTATCCACAAGCTTATAACATTTCTTTACCGCCGTATCATTTGTCACATGCATTTTTAATCGACACGGGCACTCAAAAAGTCACTATTAACGTCGACTCTATAAGGGAAACTCCAAATAGCGACAGTCACGCCATGCGCGAATATTATACATATTACATACCAGCATTCGCTACATTGCGTAAAGAAAATGAGGCATTTTCGGCAAAATGGAATCCGTTGTATGCTCAATATCATTATAAGTTTCCTGATAGCCTCCAACTTATTTTTACACGACAACGAAATTCGTTGGAAGCTAAAAGCGATAGCCTTTTGTTACACTATGTAACTGCACATCCAAATTCATTTTGGGGACTATGGGCATTGGTTGGTCTTAATAATTTCGGCTATTATCCGAGGTTCGATAGTATATATGCACATTTTTCTGATTCTTTAAAAAACACGTTAACGGGCAGAACTCTGAGCAAAAAACTAATCTCTGAAAGTATATTGGCTGAAGGTAGTCGCTTTCCTTATATTTCATCTGTCGATAGAAAATACAAGAAACTGGAAAAGAACTACTATAAAAAGAGCAAATACACACTGGTTGATTTTTGGTATAGCCACTGCGGAATATGTATTAGCCAATTTCCCGAATTAAATGCCCTTTACACAAAGTACAATTCTGCTGGCTTCAATATCATCAGCATAACAACCGATGTTACTAAATATCGTGAGAACTGGTTGTTGCAAATAAAGCTGCATAAACCTTTATGGGCACAGTACTGGGATATTAATGGTAAAGAAACGGCAAAGCTTTCAATTAATGCCTTCCCAACTAATTTTTTACTGGATGGAACAGGCAGGATCATCAAACGCGATCTTTCACCGGCGGACCTGAAAGAATTTCTAGCAAATAATCTTTAGAATGTCATTAATTGAAGTAATTCTGATAATGCAATTTGTTGAAATTTGTAATATTTAATTTGCATAAGTCTTAGAATACGGGCGGGGCCGCTAAAAATAGAACACATCTGCCCGCTTGTATAGCCTTTACTTTTTACCCGGCGGTGGCTATCTTCACCCCCCTGCTGCCGCAAGCGTGCCGCTTGTGGCGCACTGTTTATTACGCTGAAAATGCATGCCTGTAAATTAATAATTCAGCCCGGCGGCTATAAAGGGATTTACTCATTTACTCAACAAGCTATCTATTATCGAGGTTGTATTTGCTTCAAAGGTGTCGTAATAACCTAAAGTTACATTTGCTACCTTTCCTTCCTTATCGATATAGTAAAAAGTCGGGAAGCGCTCTAAATGATATGCTTTGGCCACATCAGCGCCGTCGCCACACACCAGATTTTTTATATGGTTAACTTTTTTAAATCCCATTACAGCTTTCTTGCTGTCCCGGTTACTTACGCTTATCAGCACAAACTTTTGCCCTTTATATTTTTCATAAATTTTATCCAATGATTTTAAAGACGTCATGCAATTACCGCAGCCAATAAAGAAAAAATCCAATAATACAACTTTACCTTTCAGCTGTGCCATTGATATCTGTTTGCCATCCGTGGTATACAGAGTCCAATCGGGCGCTTTTGTTCCAGGGGTTAATAAGGGCAAAAGAACTTGTTTTTTTGGCAGATGGAACCCATCAGGGATTTTCATGGAAGCTATATCAACATTATCCTGGTCAAACCTGTAATTGGAATAAAGGTATTCTGTATACATGTTAGTGATACCATTTCCAAAGTCACTTAATTTTTCCCTGGATATAATACGATCAGGCAAACCCGTTTGCTTGTTGATAAACACATGTTCAAGGGTATAGCAATGGTTTTTATTAATGACAGTATCGTAAATATCAAAAATCAGATGATAGCAAAGCGCGCCATTGACAGATGTGTCGCCGGCTATTACTGCCGGTTTCTTCTCAGGCCTGCCTGACAGCCATTTGAGGTATTCATGCAATGCTGAAAATGGAATACCTTCTTTCTTAATATCACCAACATCATAAGTGCTGTCTTCAGGAAATATGTTTATCAGGTTCTGGCCATTATACAAACTTATTGTATGATATTTATTGTCCGTTTCCTGTGTTTCAAGCCTGAATAAATAACCACTGGGTACATTACCAGGTGTTTTCTGAAAGATGTCTTTATGCAGTTTTACCGTGGTGTCGGTAGTAAAATCTTGAGTCTTTTCAACGTACTGATAGCTGAAATTTTTGCAGCTTTCCAGTTTATTAATTGCATTTTTAATCAATGAAACCTGTGCATTGGCCCCAATGCCCGATAAAACGAGTGCAATACAGGCAAATAACCGGATAAATCTGTTGTTAAGATAACCCATAACTATTCTGATAAGATGTTGATTACATTTTTAAAGTTTATTAAACCCGATCCTGGATGTAAACGAATTTGAAATAAAAATAGGCACATATCCGTAGCTTGCAACTAAATTTTCAAGCGTTAACATTTTTTAACTATAAATTCAGTTGATTTGGGTGGGCAATCCACAAGCTTAACATTTGCTACAGCGAAAAGCGCCACCGCCAATCTGCCCACCTTTTCGCCAACTTGTAGAGAAAGTCAACAGCTTTTAAACCATCAAAATAATTTATTTGTCTGATTTATAATCAATTACTGTTCTTCTGGCACTTTGGCATCAATATCCCTATAGTAGTTGCATAAAATTAAAGAACCATGAAAAAACTAATCAGCATGATTGCTTTAGCAGCAATCTCTTTCGGAAGCGTATA
>DASWOZ010000298.1:0-1610 GCA_036398535.1 Mucilaginibacter sp.
TTATATGATGACATCCATACCCTGGTACTATCATACTTATCTCTTGCTACTTTATTAATACCCAACTCCTCGCTATTCTTTTTACTGAGGAACCGCATTTTCATTTGCGGATTAGATACATCAAGCATACTTACTCCGCGATCGGTAGCCATCCAAAGCCGTTCTTTCTGATCGACAAAGAATCGTGAGATTATACTACTCGATAAACTGTAAGGATTATTATCATCGTGTACATAGGTGTATTCTATCTTCCCTGATATCGTGTTATACACCAATAAACCTTTACCTTCAGTAGCCATAAAAAGGTATTTTCTCTCTTTATCCTGCGGTAAAAAAACCAGGTCGTTTATTGTAATACTTTCACTTTTTTTTACCGGCGAAGCGAGGCTGTTAATATCTTTTATTTCAAACAAACCATTATTGGTAGCTAAAAATATCCCCGATCCATTTTTGCTGATGCCAAATACCTTTAGCAGTGCATTGTCAGAAATCAATACATGGGTTGTAAAAGTATTTTCTTTTATATGGTAGATATATATTTTCTCACGGCTTGATATTAACAGGGTATTGTCGTCAACCAGGAAGCTGAATAAAGGATCGGTAATTTTCGAAAGCGACGTGAAAATTATTTTATGCGTACGTGTATCCAGCCTGGCCAGCCCAAAATCACAAACAAACCATAAATAGTCATTTTGTTGTAACCAGGCATTTACATCAGTAATGGTATGGGCGGCATCCTGTTTAAGATAAACAAACTTCCCGCTGGCATAATCATAATAGCATACCCCCTGCGAATAAACCCATAGCTGCCCGCTTCTATCAGTCGTTACATCAGTATAGTTGCTCCTTAGTGATCCGGGTAACTGAGTAAAGCTGTTATATTCAACCATTTTATAACCATCAAACCTCTGTATACCATCGTTGCTGGTCCATATATAACCATATTTATCCATGCATACATTTGAAGTACCGCGGTTGGTAAAATGGTTCTGGCTATTAAAATTCTCGAAACGCCAGTCGGGCTTTGGGGTAAATTGCGCAAACAGGCTTACTGGTATTATCAGTAACAGCAAACTCAGCAAGGGCCTGTTCATAAAGTTAAAAGGTTGCGCGGTAAAGTGATTAAAGCTTAAACAATTGTGCTTATAAATTTAACACAATTATAAGTGATTGATTATAAACGCCAAACTTTTATTTATGCAGGCATGAATGATTATTTAACTTTCCCTTTGTGCAATACCTGTTTTATTACCGCCAAATGCGCAAACAATACCAGCGGCACAATACAACCCGGAAGCCAAACGAAAGGGAAGTATAATATAGCCTTGTTAGGCTGATCGAAACCAAATTGCTGAAACATTGTCGGTGCAGAAAGCACAGCATTAACGCTTATATTTAGAACCAGGCCAAGGCAGATCACATTCCAGATAAGCAGCAAATAGCTATTCCGTTTTTTTACAAAGCAAATAAAGAATATGACCGGGGCAGACAAGCCCGAAAGGATATCAAAGTTGCGGCCCTCAAATGTCATTAGCTTTGGAACAAGCTGATGAATAAATAAACAATACAGAAACAGCTCGACCACTATACGGATGGTGTGCATAAGAGTT
>DASWOZ010000299.1:0-4058 GCA_036398535.1 Mucilaginibacter sp.
CTCTAAGATAGTTACCGGCGTGCCTTCTTTATCGCCATCCTTCGCGGTAACCGAATGCTGTACAAATATACGCGACTGCTGCATGAGCGCTTTTATTTCATCCGTTTTTAAAACGCCCGCTAATGTGGTTTGATTATCAAGCCCCAATGCTGTAATTAAAGTTTTTGTTTCTTCAAACAACGGGCCCTGTCCTACCATCCATAACTTAGCATCCGGAAATTTACCGGCAACTATTTTAAACGCTTTAACAACAGATGCCGGCGACTTCTTTTCAACAAATCTGCCGATAGCTAAAAAATTGCGCCCGGTATTTAACAGATCTAATTGCGGAAATTTTACCGTATCAACCCCGCATGATGCCAGATGTATCTTATCGGCAGGTGCACCTAATTTTTTAAGCTCCTCTACCATATCCCCTGATACGGCTATGAAAGCGCTGGCATATGCAAATGCTTTTTTATAAAAAGGCAGGAACGCTGCAACCGTTTTTTGATGGTGAACATCAGCCCCGTGATAATGTATCACCAACGGAACATGAGCCAATTTGCAGGCCTCCGTAACCATAGACCCTACCGTACCATATTCTGCCAATACTACATCAATATTTTGCTCACGTAAATAATTGACCAATGCATTGGTTCGTACTTTGATATCCTTTTTTTTTAATAGCCGCTTTTGTATCAGGTAGCTTAACAGGCCCAGTTTTGACCGGATCAAAAACTTGCCGTCATTATCATAAACCGGGAAACTACCACCATACAACACCTTTTTATTGCCGGGCAAACGGTTAATATGTTCCTGTATAAAAGTTTCAGAAAATGCGTCCTTATTGGGCTTAATAATACAAAGATTAAAGGACTCCATTATTTAGGCAATAGGTTTTTGTGCCAGCACAATGTATAATGAAGCATCCCTGTCGCGCTGCGGTTGAGAGTTCATTTTATCAAATAAAAGGATGAGGCTTTGCATCACCAATGCTATAGGCGGTTTAAAAAACTTTGGCGCCTTATTACCTATCGCATCCTGAAACAATTGGATACCACTTGCCGCTAACCCCATTATGCCATGAAAAGAGTTGATCTTAAACCCTTCAGCTTCTACCGTTTTTTTTAACCCCGCGCTTGTCCACCGCCAGTAATCATTAGGTGTTGGGTGATAGAACCAATAGCCATGCGTGGTTAGGATAATAGTACCCCCGGGTTTTAAGATTCGGTAAGCCTCTTGTAAATAACCCGATGGGGTATCCACATGCTCTAATACCTGATTTGATAAAATAATATCGGCATAGTTATCCGGCAACGTGGTTTTACTGTCAAAATCAATATGATGCTCGGCCTTTGGATTCATCTCCAGGTCCACACCCAGGTACTTTCCTACTTTAGGCTCAATAACCTCGCGGTAAGGCATATCGCCGCAACCAAAATCAACCAACAGCAGGTTTTTATCGTTTGCTGTCAGTTCATTGATCTTTTTTATAGTAGCATCTCTTAATTGCGAAAGATGCACATAACGAGTATGAAATATGGTTGGGTTTAGCCGGTCGTTACCTTTCATGGGGCTAATTTAAACTTTTTAAACAGGTTATTAAAAATACGCCGCTTTATTGCACATCAAAGGCATTAATACATAAAACGCTTCGCCCTCTTTCCGCGCAGCGCAGAGAGGGTTGAAAATTCACATAGCAATAAAGCATAAAAAAAGAGCCCTGTTGCCAGGGCTCTTTATATTTTAAGTCGCAAATATTACGACTGGAATTTTTTAGCGTTAATTTTGCGCTCATTCTCATTCAGGAATATTTTACGCAGACGAATGCTTTGTGGGGTAACCTCAATGTATTCGTCTGCTTGTATATATTCCATGGATTCTTCTAACGAGAATTTAATAGCAGGTGCTATACGTACGTTGGTATCGCTACCAGATGCGCGCATGTTTGTTAACTGCTTGCCTTTAGTTAAGTTAATAACCAAATCGTTGTCGCGGATATGCTCGCCTAAAACCTGGCCTTCATAAATATCCACTCCCGGATCGACATGGAAACGACCACGATCTTGTAATTTATCAATAGCGAAAGCAGTTGTTTTACCGGTATCCATAGATACCAATACACCATTTAAACGGCCGGGGATTGGACCCTTCCATGGCTCATATGCTTTAAAACGGTGTGCCATAATAGCCTCGCCGCCTATAGCAGTCAACACATTATTACGCAAGCCGATGATACCACGTGCTGGAATATAAAATTCTAAATGCTGTAAGTCGCCTTTTGGCTCCATAATCAGCAAATCGCCTTTGCGTTGGGTAACCAATTCAATTACTTTACCTGCAACATCTCCCGGTACATCAACAATCAGGGTTTCAACAGGCTCACATTTAACACCGTCAATTTCTTTAACAATAACCTGTGGCTGCCCAACCTGTAATTCATAACCTTCGCGGCGCATGGTTTCGATCAATACAGATAAATGGAGAATACCACGGCCATAAACCAGGTATGAATCCGGCGACTCAGTTTCAACAACTTTCAGCGCCAGGTTTTTTTCCATTTCTTTATATAAACGATCGCGTAAGTGACGTGAGGTTACAAACTTACCTTCTTTGCCAAAAAACGGTGAAGTGTTAATGGTGAACAGCATATTCATGGTAGGCTCATCAATATGAATTACTTCCAATTGCTCCGGCTTTTCAAAATCAGCAATGGTATCGCCAATGTCAAAACCGTCAATACCTACAACCGCGCAAATATCGCCCGAACTTACTTCTGTTGCTTTAACTTTACCCAAGCCTTCAAAAGTATATAACTCTTTTATTCTTGATTTTTGGATGGTGCCATCGCGTTTTACCAACGATACCGGCATGCCTTCTTTTATAGTACCACGTGCCACACGGCCAATAGCAATACGGCCCACAAACGAAGAATAATCTAACGATGTGATCTGCATTTGTAAAGTACCTTCAGCAATAGGTGCCGGCGGGATGTTCTCTAAAATAGCATCCATCAACGGGAAAATATCTGTAGTTGGTTTTTTCCAGTCGGTACTCATCCATCCTTGTTTTGATGAACCGTAAATAACCGGGAAATCCAATTGGTCTTCTGTAGCATCAAGGTTAAAGAACAATTCAAATATTTGTTCATAAACCTCTTCAGGGCGGCAGTTTTCTTTATCTACCTTATTTACAACCACAATAGGTTTTAAGCCTAAAGCCAAAGCCTTTTGTGTTACAAAACGTGTTTGCGGCATAGCGCCTTCAAACGCATCGCAAAGTAACAATACGCCATCGGCCATTTTTAACACCCGTTCAACCTCGCCACCAAAATCGGCGTGACCAGGGGTATCAATAATATTGATCTTAACGTCTTTGTACATTACCGAAACGTTTTTTGAAACAATGGTAATACCACGTTCACGTTCCAGATCATTATTGTCCAGTATCAGTTCACCTGTCGACTCGTTGTCCCTAAAGATGGAACAAGCATGTAATATTTTGTCAACCAGTGTAGTCTTACCGTGGTCAACGTGAGCGATGATCGCTATATTTCTTATTTTTTGCATTAAATGCGCCTCTAAATTTGGCGCAAAGGTACGCTTAATATGTGGAATATAAAAGTAATCGCCAGATTTAGCTATTAGGTTACAGAAAATTAACGTTGTAATTACAATATCGTATTTTACAGGTATCTTTAACTGAACCACAACCTATTATAATTGTTATTGATTTATGATAAGCCTTTATTAATGACGCAAACAGATAAGCAAATAAAAGTAGCGGTACTTGATCTTTACAATGGCATCCCTAATGAAGGCATGCGTAGTTTTGAAGAAATATTACAACATTATAAAACCAAGAACGATTTAAATTTAACCTGCCAAATCTTTGATGTCCGCAAAAAAGAAGAGCTGCCAGGCACTGAGTTTGACATTTACATTTCAAGCGGCGGCCCAGGTAGCCCGCTTACCGGTAGCGAGGTCTGGGATAAGAAGTATTTCCAATTCATTGACCAGTTGGAAGATCATAACCTGTCAAACCATCCGCAAAAAAAATATGGATTTTTTGTTTGC
>DASWOZ010000300.1:0-6103 GCA_036398535.1 Mucilaginibacter sp.
GCAGTACTGCCGCTTCATTAAATGGCCTGCCGTATACTGCTATTTTCATAGGGGATGGTTCATGGTTGACAGTTCAAATAATTATTGCCCATTTAAAATTACGATATATCTATGAACCATCAATCATAATTTATACACCAACTACAAATTCAGGTAATTCATCAATGAATCATAGCGGTCCATTGAGCCATCATTATTATCGTTATGATTAAAAGTAGCTTTTATATCATATTCGTAGCGTAAAAATGTAGCAAGTATGGCAGAAATATCCTGTTTGTTTACTTTAAGGGTAACTTCCATACGGGTTGAATCAGGAAAGGTACGAACGTATGAACTTAATATCTGCGCATTGTCCGATTCGACAATCTGAGCCATATGTGCCAGGGAATTATTTTTATTATTGATCTCCAATACAATGATCCCCCCCGGCTGTTCTACCGATGTTAAACGGGCAAAATAACCGTTCATGGCATTAATGGAGATCATACCCAGGTAATTCTGTTTAATATCCAATACCGGCACTATGGTTAGTTGCTGCTCATAAAACAAGCGGATGACATCATATATATGCTGATCTTCACGTACATATGGATTAACCAGCGATAAACCTAACGCGCCTACCGGGGTTTGAAAATTTGTTTCGGCATTAATATCGCTTTCGGCCAGTAAGCCTAAAAACTGTTCTTCATTCACAATTGGCAGATGCCTGACACGAAACTCGATCATACGATCAACCGCCTGCTGAATAGTATCAGAAGTATGTATCGGTTGTATAGCGTCAGAGATCAGTTCAACTGCATACATATCAGGCTCCTATCTTATCTAAAAATCCTTTTAATAACCTATTAAACTCCTGCGGGTGCTCCATCATAGGTGCATGGCCGCAATTATCAATCCAATGTAATTCAGAATCAGGCAGTAGCTCATGAAATTCGTCAGCAACTTCCGGCGGTGTAACCTTATCATTCTTACCCCAAATTAAAGCCACCGGCATTTGTATCTTTTTCAGATCCTTTTTCATGTTATGGCGTATGGCCGATTTTGCCATTGCCAATAATCTTATCACACTGTGGCGGTCATTTACCAGTTTATAAACTTCATCAACCAACTCGGGGGTTGCTATTTTAGGATCATAAAAAGTATACTCTACCCTTTCTTTTACAAAATCATAGCTTTCGCGCTTTGGGAATGACCCGCCAAAGGCATTTTCATACAAGCCCGAACTGCCTGTTAATACCATTGCCCTAATCAGATCGGCATGTGTTAATACATATATTAAACCCACATGGCCACCCAACGAGTTACCCAATAATGTAACGTTATTTAGCTTTTTGTATTTTATAAACTTATGCAGGTACTTAGCCAGTGTTTTTACGCCTGTGGTTAAAACCGGCAGATCATATACCGGCAACATGGGCAAAATAACACGATACTTTTTGCTAAATTCCTCAATAACTACTTCCCAGTTGCTTAAACCGCCCATTAAACCATGTAACAACAGCAACACTTCGCCTTCGCCCTCTTCGATGTAACTAAAACCATGGTCCTCTTTAAGCACGAAATTCATATATAATTATAAATGTTAATTTTAGTATTATACCTAACCCAAAAACGGTATAAAAGTTAAGTTTTAATGTTATAAAAATAGTTTATTGCAGTTGAGTTACAACAATTATAAGCAAATATATATGTTGAATAGTTGATTAAGTTAGATTATGTTAATTAAGTTATATGTAATTAACATACTTAAATTATTCTCTCAATCCGTCATTCACTCAATTAACATTATCCTAATAATTGCCTAACAACCTCTGATATTGTTTTACCGTCGGCTTTACCTGCCAGCTCTTTATTGGCTACGCCCATAACTTTGCCCATATCCTGAATCGAAGTAACACCTAACCTGTCAATCAACTCCTGCAAATAACCTTCTATCTCAAACCGGGACATTTGCTGTGGCAAATATGGCTCAATTACCTGCATCTCTTCCATTTCAATCTGGTACAGATCGTCGCGGTTTTGTGTTTTATAAATATCGGCCGACTCTTTACGTTGCTTAACCAGTTTTTGCAATACTTTGATCTCAGCATCCGGGGTTAAGTCCTCAGACGCTCCTTTTTCGGTTTTGGCTAATAACAATGCCGATTTAATGGCACGTAATCCCCGCAGCCTGTCTGCCTGTTTAGCCAACATAGCTTGTTTAATATCCTGATCTATTTGTGTAATGAGTGACATATCTTTATTTTAAGTCCGGAAGTCCGCAAAGACCGAAAATCCGGAAGAATGTTTATTTTTTTACTTATAATCTTTCGGTCTTACTGACTTCCAGACTTTCCGACTAACTTACTTTCTGAATATGGTGCCCGCCCCTGCCTGTGCTGTTGGCATAACTATTAATTCATTAATATTAACGTGTGCCGGGCGCGAGGCTGCAAACCAAATGGTTTCGGCTACGTCCTGGGCTACCAATGGCTCAAAGCCATCATACACTTTTTTGGCCCGGGCCTTATCCCCTTTAAATCGAACTTCAGAAAATTCTGTTTCAACAGCTCCCGGGTGCACCGCAGTAACCTTTATGCCATGCGGCAGCAAATCAATCCGCATACCTTTATTTAAGGCATCAACCGCGTGCTTAGTGGCACAATAAACATTGCCATTGGCATAAACTTCCTTACCGGCAATAGAGCCTATATTGATAATATGGCCAAATCCATTAGTGATCATCCAGTTGCATACTACCCGGCTTACATATAGCAGACCTTTAATATTGGTATCAATCATGGTATCCCAATCATCATAGCTGCCGTTTTGTATAGGGTCAAGCCCTTGGCTCAGGCCCGCGTTATTTACCAATACATCTACCTTTTTCCAGCCAGTTGGCAGATTTTGCAGGTTTTTTATTACTTCTTCCTTATCGCGCACATCAAAAGCACAAACAGCAACATCTACATTATATTGCTTATTTAAATGCGCGGCTAATTTCTCCAGCCTGTCCAGCCGCCGGCCGGTAAGTATTACGTTGTAATGTTCACGTGCAAATGTATGCGCGCATGCTTCACCTATCCCCGAAGTGGCGCCTGTAATTAATGCAATTTTAGACATAGCGTATATGAAAATATAGTGCGAAATTATACTTTTTTCATTGGATAAACGCTTTTAGTAGAAAGTTGATTTGAATAATTTATTCAAAATACAGGCTAAACATAAATGAGTGCAGGGATAACTTGCTGATAGGCGATGAAAAGGCAGTATTATCGTGATACAGCACGTTACCAAATGAATTGGATAATTTTATCTCAGGTGAAAGTTTAAAAAACTCGAAGTAAATATCGCATCCTAAACCGGCCTCGTATGAACCATAGCCACTAATATTTTTAACCAGCTTATCTAACGGTGCGGCGTTTACGTCACTACCAGCTTTTGAGTTGATAGACTGCGTGTATTTTACGCCGCCTAATATATACGCCCTGAAATCGCCCAAACGGTCTGATTTAAGTTTCATCAGTAATGGAATATCAACCGTGGTGTTGGATACGGTTTTCGTAATATCCGGCGTGTTATCATACGTGTAGGTAAGCATTTTGTCTGCAAATACCAATGATGGGGTAACCCTGACTTCTAAATGCTCGGTTAAACGAACCCGGGTTAAAAACCCCACAGCAAACCCCTGCGAATACGACGAACTGATACTGTTAACCATACCTGTTACCGGGTTACCATTTATAGGGTCTGGAAATGGCGTACGCCAACCGGGGGTTTTATCTATTTTGTAATAAGAGTTTACAGATGAAAAACTAAAACCAAAACTCAGATCTTTCAAATCGGCACCTCCGCCCCATGCCGGCACTTATTGTGCAAACAATGTATTGCTTAGAAACAGCAACAACAGCAGGACCAGGTACCGGGTTTTAATCATTTAATACCAGTATATATAGAACAAATACCAAACGCTAACGGTCGACATTTGGTATTTTTATAGCCTACCCTATCCATTAAAGCTGTAAAAGTTTTGCCATCTGGAAAAGCAGCTACCGACTCGGGCAGATAAGAGTAAGCTCTTGAATCTTTTGAAAAAAGTTTGCCAATACCAGGCGTTATATAATTAAAGTAAAACTTATACAGTTGTTTTATCGGAAACACTTTTGGCCTTGAAAACTCCAGTATCACTGCTTTTCCTCCGGGTTTTAATACGCGGTGAATATCGGCTAAGCCAGTTTCCAGATTCTCAAAATTACGTACACCATAAGCCACGGTTACCGCGTCAAACTCAGCAGCGTTAAAAGGTAATTTTTCTGAATCGCCCAGCTTTACTTCAAAATGATCGCCCAGGTTACGTTTGGCTATTTTTTGTTTAGCTATATCCAGCATCCCCTGCGAAATATCAACCCCGATAATTTTGTCGGGCTTTAAAATAGACAAGGCCTCAAATGCAAAATCGCCCGTACCGGTGGCCACATCCAATATCAGTTTTGGCTGATCTTTTTTTAATTCGCCTATGGCTTTTTTTCGCCAGATAATATCAATACCCAGTGACATGAAATGATTTAAGAAATCATAGGTTTTTGAAATGTTGTTAAACATATCGGCCACCTGCTCTTTTTTTGTGCCCTGCTGATCGTGGTATGGGGTTATGGTTTTGCTCATATTTGTAGTAAGGGCAAAGATAGTTGTTTTGATTGGTTGATAGTTAATGGTTCATGGTTGATACAAGGAAATCATTTTAAAATTTCTTTGCCCTCTTTCCGCACAGAAGATAGGCCGCGTAGTCAGGATGAGTGGGGCGCCTGTGCATTTGCGGTAATATCGCTTCATTAGTATTCACCCGGTCATTACTTCGCTCGCCCTCCCTCTCTTAGCTGCGCGTAAAGAGGGTAGGCTCATTTATTTAAAAAGCGATTTCCCTGGGTGTTGATGGCAAATTACCTGTCATGATCCATTAACTACGGGCTAATGCCAATAATCCTTCTATATCCAGCCTTCTGGTATACATGGTTAGTTCGCCATTTTCATCTTTAGGCCATTGTTCGCGTGGCCTGTCCCAATACAGCTCAACGCCGTTTTTATCGGGGTCATCCAAATAAATAGCTTCTGATACACCATGATCTGACGCCCCCGTGATGGGATATTTGGCATCTATCAGCCGCTGCAGGATAGTGGCCAGATCTTTACGCTCGGGATACAGGATAGCGATATGAAACAGGCCCGGTGCGTATTCTGGCGCAGGCGGCGCGCCCTTGCTTTGCCATGTATTTAAACCAATATGATGGTGATAACCACCTGCTGATATAAAAGCAGCCTGATCGCCATACATTACCATTTTTTCAAACCCTAATAAGCCACAATAAAAATCAATAGACCGTTGCAGATCACTTACTTTTAAATGCACATGCCCGATGCGGGTTTGCGCAGGGATTTTATAATCACTCATAATTAAATGTTTAAACATCAAATTTACGGTAAACAAATTCTACCTTTGTACAATGATTGTAAAATCTGCCGAATTTATTTGCAGCAATACGCAAATCTCAAAATTACCACCGCCTGTAAAGCCGGAATATGCTTTTATTGGCCGCTCAAATGTGGGCAAATCATCGCTTATTAATATGCTGACGGCTAAAAAGGGATTAGCTAAAACATCACAAACGCCCGGTAAAACCCAGTTGATCAATCATTTTTTGATAAATGATACCTGGAATATTGTGGATTTGCCCGGCTATGGCTATGCCCGTGCCTCAAAAAGTAAAAAATCTGATTGGGATAAATTCATCCACTCCTATTTAGATAAACGCGAAAGCCTGCAATGCGTAATGGTTTTAATAGACAGCCGCTTGGAACCACAAAAAATAGATCTGGAATTTTGCAACTGGCTGGGCGAAAAAGGCTTGTCGTTTGTACTGGTGTTTACCAAGGCCGACAAACAATCGAGCATAAAAACCGACCAAAACATTGCCAAATTCAAGAAAGCGCTTTTAGCTACTTTTGAGGAAGCGCCGGATTACTTTGTGACTTCGGCAGAAACGATGCTGGGAAGGGATGAAATTTTGGGGTTTATTGGGGGGATAAATGCAGCGTTTGAGGTGCCGCAGTTTAAAGAATTTGAATA
>DASWOZ010000301.1:0-2813 GCA_036398535.1 Mucilaginibacter sp.
GCGTTATGTTTCCGGGGTTCACCAGGTAAGGGGATAAAGCGCCGGTTTTTATATTCAGGCGATACACATCAAAATTTGCAGGGTCTCGTTTGTTCATCCTGATACTGATAATATCGGGCTCTTGTCTATTACGCCCAACCAGATTTATCCGTACCTTTTTTTCCGAAATTATCTGGCGTACTTTATAAGTAGACAGATCGAGCGCATACATCCTGAACTCATCATCGGCCACAATATCCTGACTAAAAACTATCTCATTGTTATATGCCCAAAAATAGTCGCCAAGTACCTGGTAATCGGTAAACGAGGTAGCCATGCGCTCGCTCCCATCTTCAAGCGATTGGATAAACAAGTTTTGCTTATCCTTATAAGGTTTTAAATAAGAAATATATTTACCATCCGGCGATATTTTGTAGGCTACCTTTTCGGGCGTCTTAAAAAAGTCAATCACAGGTATTGGCGCAGCCCCTTGTTTACAGGCGGTTAAAGCAATTATTGCATAACAAAACAGTAATATTTTAAAAGGCTTTAACATTATTCAGTACTTCATCTTCATTAATCAGGTTAAATTATATAATAAACTTTATCATTTCAAAGTGTCACTACAATTTTACCCGCCGGCTGCGTTATATCATTTTAATATATAATTGATTTGCAGTTGTGATAATGTTTGTTACAAGTTACTGTATTTTTCAAATTAACTAATCATCAAATCTTCAAATAACTTTAAGTATTTTTGGAAGAATGAAGCGCATTTTTTTAGGCTTTTTTATATTGATTGCGGCTTGCTTAAAGTTATCGGCACAGGATAATGAACTGCTGCTGGCTAAACAATATGCAGTTAATGGCGATCAGCAAAAAGCGCTTGACATATACCAAAAGCTGTACAAGCAAAATAATGAAGCTTACTTTAATGTATATGTGAATTGCCTGCTCGGGCTAAAAAAGTTTGATGATGCCATAAGTGTTTCAAAAAAAATGATACGCAAACACCCTGCAGAATACCAGTACAGCATTATGCTCGGTTCGGTATATACCCAGCAGGGCGCTCCCGAAAAAGCCGACGAAATATATAACGACCTGATAAAAAACCTTCAGCCCGACCAGGGGCAGATAGCCATGCTGGCATCACAGTTTTATCAGAATGCCAATGTTGATTATGCCATAAGGATATTTTTGCAAGGCCGTAAGCTGCTGCAAAACGACAGGCTGTTCTCGTACGAACTGATAAATCTTTACCGGTACAAAAGGGATAAACCCAACCTGATTGATGAATATCTTAACTTTTTACCATCAAATCCGCCGTTTTTAAGTCAGGCCGAAAATACCATGTCGACCTTGTTTGAGGGCAGTGCAGATTACGACCTGCTGAAAGCAGCCTTGCTGAAAAAGATACAGAAAGACCCGCAGCAAACCCTTTACCCCGAGATACTTACCTGGCAGTTTTTGCAGCAAAAGCAGTTTGACATGGCGCTTAACCAGGCGCTTGCGCTAAGCAGGCGGCAAAATGACGACGGCACTAATATTTACGAACTATGCCACACCCTTGTTGCCAACGAAGCGTACGATGCTGCCATACGCGGTTACGAATATTTGGTGAGCAAGGGGAAAGATCAGCAATATTATATTCCTGCCAAAATTGAACTGATCAACACAAAAAATCAAAAGATAACATCGGAAAAATATACGAATGACGACCTTATAAGCCTTGAAAAGGATTACACTGATCTGTTGACCGAATTTGGCAAAAACGCCAATACCGTATTCGCCATGCAAAAGCTGGCTAACCTTCAGGCCTTCAAATTGCATAAGTTTGATGATGCCCAAAAACTATTGGAAGAGGCTGTAAAAATACCCGGTTTGCGCCCGCAGGCACTGGCAGGGTGCAAGCTTGATTTGGGCGATGTAACCCTTTTAAATAACCACCCCTGGGATGCCACTTTATTATACAGCCAGGTAGAGCTTGATTTTCCAAACTCCACCATTGCGCAGGACGCTAAATACCGCAATGCCAAGCTGGCCTATTACACAGGCGATTTTACATTCGCAAAAGGCCAACTGGATGTATTGAAAGCAGCAACATCTCAACTGATAGCTAATGATGCGCTGAACCTTTCGTTGCTGATAAGTGACAGCATCCATGCTGACTCAACCGGTGCCGCGCTAAAAATATATGCGCGCGCCGATCTCCAGATATTTGCCGAACAGCCCGGCAAAGCTTTGATTACGCTGGATAGCATCGACGCAAAATATCCAAATAATTCGCTTAGCGATGATATCCTGATGGCAAAGGCAAGGTTGTTCATCCAGCAAAAAAACTATAATGATGCCATTCCGCTGCTTAAAAAAATAGCAGAGGAGCACAGCTTCGATCTTTGGGCCGATGACGCTGTTTTTATGCTTGGTGATATTTATGAAAACCAGTTGCAGGACAAAGAGAAAGCAAAATACTATTACCAAAAGATCATTACCGACTATTCCGGCAGCCTCTACCTTAACGAAGCCCGCAAACGTTTCAGGCTATTAAGAGGCGATAAAAATGAAACAGCCAGTTAATTAAGTTAAATTAAGTGAGCAGTTGATTAACTGCTATTACCATTAATTGTATTCTAACCCAATCAACTTAATCCAACTCAATCAACAATTCAACTAAAGTCTTACCTTTGGCCTGATGATAATTTTTAACGATACCGTAATTGTGGATGAGGCTATCCACGAAAACTGGCTAAACTGGATAAAGCAGGTATACATCCCTGCGGTAATGGAAACCGGGCATTTCAAATCGTACCAGATACTTAATGTTATCGACTCAC
>DASWOZ010000302.1:0-4213 GCA_036398535.1 Mucilaginibacter sp.
CCATATTCCTGTAAAATCACCGCGTGTACCGAGGTGTCATTTTCATACCTTGTGCTTTGCAGGTCTTCCATACTCACCTTGCCGTAAGGGAAATTCTGTGAAAAAGCACAATAAGTGCATAATATGTTGATAATCAGCAGTAAGATTTTTTTCATGTAGCTAAGGATTAAGGTGCTTTAAAGTAAAGATTTATCCCGAAATATTAAATGTTAAAAAATTTATTCTGATGAAACTTTTTAAGACCTTTACAGCCTTGCTATATACTCATTATAATGAAACTGAATTTAAAACGACCGCTTGCTTTTTTTGATCTGGAAGCCACGGGAACCAACGTAGGTGCCGACCGTATTGTAGAAATATCGGTAATAAAACTGCATCCGGATGGTACCGAAGAAGTAAAAACCTGGCGTGTGCATCCGGGAATGCCTATCCCGCTGGAATCATCACTAATACACGGTATTTATGATGAACATGTGCAGGATGAGCGAAAGTTTAAAGAATTAGCACAAGAGGTTGCCGATTTTATACATGACAGCGATTTGGCAGGATATAACTCTAATAAGTTTGACATACCTATGTTGGCCGAAGAATTTTTGCGTGCAGGCGTGATGTTTGATTTGGATAATCGTCATTTTGTGGATGTGCAAAACATATTTCACCAGATGGAGCAGCGCACTTTAAAAGCCGCTTATCAGTTTTACTGCAATAAGCCGATCATTAATGCGCACTCTGCCGAGGCCGATACCCGCGCTACTATGGAAGTTTTATTGGCTCAGATTGAAAAATATGAAAATATAGAATGGGAAGATAAAAAGGGTAACAGGTCAACACCTGTTGTGAATGATATTGAAGCGCTGCACCGGTTTACCAATATAAATAAGCCGGTTGATTTTGCAGGGCGTATGGCTTATAATGAGCAGGGCGAAGAAGTATTTAACTTTGGTAAGCACAAGGGCAAAAGGGTAGAAGATATATTTACCATTGAACCCAGCTATTATTCGTGGATGATGCAAGGGGATTTTCCGTTGTATACTAAACGCAAACTGGAAGAAATATACAACCGGTGGAACGCAAAGAGAAATGCGGAGCGCCAGGCAAAACCTGCACAACCCAAACCGGCAGTACCCACGGCTGCCCCAAAGCCATATATTCAAAAGCCCAATTCAAATAACAACCAATCCTTTAAAAAGAAAGCGGAGCCTGCCGCTCCTGTAAACGATGATATGTTAAAACAATTAGCGCTTAAATTTAAAAAAGGATTGTAGTTATTGCCAATACATTAACAATTATAAAACTCACGAAGTTTCAAAAACTTCGTGAGTTTTATATCGGCCTTATTTAATTATGCTTTTGCATAAACCGACTGTAAATAAGCAGCAACCGTTACCGGCTTACGGTTCAATAAAATTTCTAAATCACCGGTAACACTTTCAAATTCACCTTGTTTTGCTGCTGTACTAAAGCTGGCAAATAAACCAATATATTCTGCCGGTACACCCGCTTTAGTCAGTGTATTCGTAAACTCCTCTGCTGATGGGGAAACATAAGCTATTTCCTGCCCGGTAACTTGGGTAATGATCGCAGCAATCTCACTCCATGACAAGGCTTCGCTACCCACAAGCGTTAACCTTTTATTGGCATATTTTCCGGTTTCATCCAACAATACATTTGCGCCGGCTTCGGCTTGGTCTGTACGTAAGGCATAAGCCGTTTTACCATCGCCGGCAGGTAAATAAATAGTTTTATTTTCCAGTAATTTTTCCCCGGCAAAAATTGGGATCATATCGGCATAAATACCATGTTCCAATATGGTATAGGTTAAGCCGGATGCTTTTAATTTAGCTTCTGTATTTAAGTGTCCGGCAGCTATAAAAGCTATTGGCGACGATTCCGTTTCATTTTTACGCTGAAAACTGGTGTATGCGATGGATTTAACGCCAGCTTCTTTTGCTGCATTTACAACGTTATCTTGCTGTTGTATCCGGTTTGCAATATCATTGCCGGATACCATATATATTTTATCAATACCCTTAAATGCGGCTACAAGCGAATCGTAATTATCATAATCACCTACAAGTACATTAATGCCCTGTGTTTTAAACGCGCTTGCTTTAGCAGCATCCCTTACCAGTATGCTAATGTTTGCTGCATTTGTTTTTTTTAATAAACTTTCTGTTACTGCTTTACCAAGGTGCCCTGTGGCACCTGTTACTAAAATGTTGCTCATGTTTTTTTCAATTTAATGATGTATTACCCAAAACTGTTAGTTACTTTTGGAGAGTTAAAAGTAAATAGCAACTTAGTATTAAACAAGAAGGCACTTTTTTAACAGTCACTTACCTGGGTGTTACTAATGTTGGTTATCAATTAATTATGATACAAGAAAGTTATAAAAATTTTAGTTTAGTAGATGATTGTCCGGTTAGAAATGTGTTGGACAGGGTGGGCGACAAGTGGTCTATACTGATTATCTCCATTTTAGGCGAGTGCGGAACCCTGCGTTTTAACCAGATTAATCATAAAATAGGCAATATATCGCAAAAAATGTTAACGGTAACCCTTAAAACATTAGAAGCGGATGGGTTGGTTTCCAGAAAGATGTACCCACAAATTCCGCCCCGGGTAGAGTATACGTTGACACCGCTGGGCGAAAGCCTTTTACCTGCAGTTGAAAGCTTAACCAGTTGGGCTATGCAACATATGCCTGCAATTTTAGCATCCCGGAAACAGTATAATAAGCTAAATGCCCTTTAAAAAGTCAATATTTCTTTTTAACCCGGTAAACTTTGCACGTTTAACAGCCGAGTTTTTAAATACTTTTTGAAAAACATCCTGGGTGATTTCCTGCAGATCATCGCTTTTTAAGCTCAACAGTTCAGGATGCGGTTCAAATGCAGGCTCGTTATGTAATACCGAAAAACGGTTCCAGGGGCAAACATCCTGGCAAATGTCACAGCCAAACATCCAGTTATCCATTTTGCCTTTAAACTCAGCAGGTATCTCGTTTTTTAGCTCGATGGTGAGATAAGATATGCACCTGCTGCCATCCACCACATACGGGCCAACAATGGCATCGGTAGGGCAGGCGTCTATACAACGGGTGCAGGTGCCGCAATGATCGGCAGTGGGTTCAATATCGTATTGCAGTTCAAGGTCAATTATCAGCTCAGCTAAAAAAAAATAGGAGCCAACCTGTTTACTGATAAGATTGGAGTTTTTGCCTATCCATCCCAAGCCTGATTTTTTTGCCCATGCCCGGTCAAGTACCGGTGCCGAATCAACAAATGCACGGCCCCCAACTTCGCCTATTTTTTCATTAATAATTTGCAGCAATTGCCTTAGCTTATCTTTTATAACCGTATGATAATCGCTGCCGTAAGCATATTTGGATATTTTAGGTGCTAAAGGGTCTTCCTGTATATTATTTGAGTAATAATTAAGCCCTAATGAGATAACCGATTTTGCACCGTCAACCAATAAACGTGGATCAAGGCGTTTATCAAAATGGTTTTCCATATACTGCATTTCGCCATGCATGTCTTTTTTTAGCCATTGCTCCAGGCGGGGAGCTTCATCCTCCAAAAACTCAGCCTTAGCTATACCGCAAAATATAAAGCCCAGGTTTTTGGCCTCGGTTTTAATTAGTTTGCTATAAGCCGGCAGGTTATGTTGCATCATGCAAAGATAACTAAATCAAAAGTTTTAAAGATTTCCGGCTGCGTAATTAAAACAGCCTGCGTTTCTATGGGATTTATGAAACAGACTTACAAAACAAGTGTTATATTTTAAGTAAGGACAATTTAATTGACAACATCATGGTAATTACAGAGCATACAACCAAAGATCAACAAGCTATTGCACATAATGATGATTCAGATATGCATAATGATGAAATAGGCGAAAATACTGGTGAAGATACCGGCTTAGCCAAAGCAGACAAAACGAATAAACAGGATAAAAAGGATGATGAACGGGTAACCACTGTTACGCCAGGTAATGATAATGGCGATCCCGGACCGCCCGTTAAAGATTCGTCTAATAAAGATGAAGGCCCCGCAAAAGAAAATTTATAACAAAAAGGGTGGCAGGTAATTTTACCTGCCACCCTTTTTGTTATAAATTGTAGTTAATTAAAAGCTATGCTTTACACTATTGCTAAATGTTTTTAAACTCCAAAATCCACTGTCCAATATTCTTCTTACTGTCATTAACG
>DASWOZ010000303.1:0-3436 GCA_036398535.1 Mucilaginibacter sp.
ATTGGCCGAATACGAAAAGAAGCAGGATAAACCCATTAAAATTATATTATATTGTAAAGACGGGCCGGTTTGGATGATAATCGGTGCCGAAAGCTTTTTACCATTTTTATTTTTTGAAGATCGGTTAGCCTGAACTGATCAAAAAATAAACAATCCTGTTAGTGAGTAGGTTGTTTTGCGCAAAACTATATACCCAGCAAAGTTTTCCATTTGAAAACGAGATACAACAATCAAACACCTGGAGATAGTTCAGCTATCCTATTTGGATGTTAACACAGTATTGTTAAATAAAAAAGGCCCCGTTTTACCGGGGCCCTTAGTTATAAAACAATAAACCTGCAATTATTTGAAAATGGTATAAACATCTGTAATTTTCCAGCCATTTTCAGTATTAACCATAGTTACATAGTTACTACGTACATGTTCGCCATATTGCATATCTACCCGCACAACTGAATTGTTAGCATTGCTTTCAATTACTGATGAGGTGGTTACGCAATCTTGTTGTACTCCTTGGGTTGACTTTAAAAACGCCAGCATATCGTCTTTGCTAATATTTACTACTTTATTAGCTTGTAGCATGCTAAACGTTGCGCCTTTATCCAAAACTGCATTTATACCCGTTAGGTCGCCTTGCGTCATGGCGCTTACATAAGTGTTGATTACGTCATTTTCTGTTAATGGAACTCCTGATGCTTTGGCAATATTGGCCGCACCGAAAACTGCTAATAAGGCTATGCCCAGCATAACCGATTTTAAACTTTTCATGATATTATTTTTTAACTATTTATTGGTTGTATTTTATATACAGTCAATAGACAGAGGATGGGTGCAAAAGTTACATTTTTAACCAAAGTTTAACATTTGTTACTTTGTAACAAAAAAACGTTCTTCATACTATAAAGCGGGATGCTTTTGATAAATAATAAAAAACATCAATTTCTATTATATTAATTCATAATATTTATGCCAAAAATTGCTTAAAAAATAATTGCGGTATTAATTTAAAACAGGTGTTTGTAAGCTAAATTACATGTAATTTATACCGAAATATAGATGTAGGGGTATAGTGGCCTATCACTTTATCATATTCACTTTACAAAAAAAGCCTCATTTTCATGAGGCTCTTAACTACGGCAATAAACCCGGGAACAATTATTTAAAAACGCTGTAAACATTAGTGATTTTCCAACCTTCGCCGGTATTAATAATGGTTACATAATTGCTTTGAATAGAATTGTGATAATTCATATCCACCTTTACCAGGGTATAGTCGGCATTGCTTTCAACTATTGAGGTATTGGTAGTGCAATCCATTTCAACATCTTTATTAATTTGCAAATGGTCTATTACTTCCTGTTTACCATAGCTCACCACTTTTTTACCGCGAAGTATGCTGAATTTTGCGTTTTGATCTAATACATTATTTATGCCGTTAAGTTTACCGTGTGTCATGGCATCTATATAAGTATTAATGGTGTAATTTTTTGTTAAAGCAACGGCTGGTGTTTCTGTAGCATTTGCTGCACTAAAAACTAAAAGCAGGGACATACCCAGCATAATTGATTTTAAAGTTTTCATAATATTGTTATTTAAATTAGTTTGAATTTTTATAGCTATAGGACAACATAAAAATTGCATGCGTTACAAAAAAGTTACGATTTAACAGATATTTAACAATTAACTTAGTTTTGCAACTCGTTCTTAATAAATGATTTATATTATTGATAAATGGTAACGTTTAGCGCACTTATTTTGCAATTTGCAGACCAGGGTGAAAAAACCGGCTGGAGCTATATTACTATTCCGGCGGATATAGCGCAACAATTAAAGCCCGGTAATAAGAAATCTTTTAGGGTTAGAGGCTTGTTAGATGGCTTTGCTGTTAAAGGCATGGCCCTGATGCCCATGGGCGGCGGCAGTTTTATTATGGCGCTAAAGGCAGAGGTACGTAAAGGCATTCATAAAAATGCTGGGGCTATGTTGCAGGTAAGGATAGAAGAAGATACCAACTATAAAATTGAAATTCCGGATGACCTGAAAGAATGTTTTGATTTTGAAGAACCTGAGGCATCTGAATTTTTTAACAGCCTGGCCAAATCGCACCGTGAATATTTTATAAAATGGATTGATAGCGCTAAAACTAATGAAACCCGCGCCAAACGTATTATTAATACCGTTAATGCCATGTTGCGCAAATGGAGCTATAGTGAAATGATACGGGCGATGAAAAAGGATTAACGCGCAATTTTGCGGATAAGCAGATAATGAATTGGTTTATGTGTAAAAATTCTGCATACAAGCACATCTGCACATCTGCACATTATACTTATCTTTACCCATCCAAATTTTTTTAGTTAGTAATGAGTGAAGAGCTGAATCCCAACGATACATCTGCGAATAACGACGACAAAATACATAACATTACCTCACTCGACGGATTGTATGAAAATTGGTTTCTGGATTATGCTTCTTATGTTATTCTTGATCGTGCCGTTCCGCATATTAACGATGGGCTAAAGCCTGTACAGCGCCGTATATTGCATTCGCTTAAAGAGATGGATGACGGGCGCTTTAACAAGGCGGCCAACGTTATCGGTAATACCATGAAGTATCACCCGCATGGTGATGCTTCTATTGGTGATGCTATGGTGCAGATAGGGCAAAAAAACCTGTTGATAGATTGCCAGGGTAACTGGGGCGACCCCGTAACCGGCGACTCGGCGGCAGCGCCGCGTTACATTGAGGCACGCCTGTCAAAGTTTGCTTTAGAAGTTGTTTTTAACCCTGATACTACCGAATGGCAAGCCAGCTACGATGGCCGCAATAAGGAGCCCATTACACTGCCTGTTAAATTCCCCTTGCTATTGGCACAAGGTGCCGAGGGTATTGCGGTAGGTTTGGCTACCAAAATATTACCGCATAACTTTATTGAATTATTGGATGCTTCTATAGCGGTATTGAGAGGCGAAACGCCTAATTTATTACCAGACTTTCCTACGGGAGGCATGGCCGACGCTTCAGCATATAATGATGGGCAGCGTGGCGGCAGGATACGGGTACGGGCCAAAATTGTGGAGCGGGATAAAAAGACTTTAGCTATTACCGAAATTCCGTTTACAACTACTACCGGCAGTTTAATTGATAGCGTAATATCTGCCAATGATAAAGGCAAGATCAAGATCAAAAAAATTGAAGATAATACCGCGCAAAATGTAGAGATCGTTATCCACCTGGCACCGGGCATATCGCCTGATGTTACGATTGACGCCTTATACGCCTTTACTGATTGCGAAGTATCCATATCTCCTAATACCTGCGTAATTCAGGATGATAAACCGAGGTTTATGAGTGTAAATGATATGCTTACCGAGAGCACACATTACACCCGCGAATTGCTGAAACAGGAGCTGGAGATAAAGCTGAAAGAGCTGAT
>DASWOZ010000304.1:0-3006 GCA_036398535.1 Mucilaginibacter sp.
ATTTGGTAAATATGACCTGGATAACGGGATGAAAATTTCCTTTTATCCGGCAATGTTAGGGTGGAGTTTTATCGCATTATGGATAGCAACCATTCGCTATCGCATCCGTTTAATTGAATATAAAAAGAACGCTATAAATTAATATGAAGAAATTAACTTTTTTGTTGCTTTTACTTTTAAGCGGCACATCTTTATTTGCACAGGCAGATCAGTCGGTTGAAATGGCCGATGTAATGCGAAGTTCAGGTAAAATATATGTAGTTATAGCAACAATTGCCATTGTTTTTATAGGACTTGCTATCTTTTTGTTTTCGATAGACAGAAGATTGAAAAAAATTGAAAAAGAAAATTAGAATAAAAAATGGCCCTATATAATTTAAACATAGTTTTTATACCGTTGTTTAAAGAAGTAGTCGCAATTGTAGTATAATAAATTACGATATTGGTAAAATTTACACCAAATTTGCGCCCGTTATTGACAAAATCATATTTATTAAAAACAAATTATGGCTACAGAAAATATAGTTGCTAATCCGGACACTCACTTTTTTGGTGATGTGTGTAAAAACTTTGATCACGCGGCGCAATTTACAAAACATGATGCCGGTTTATTAGACCAGATAAAATCATGTAATAGCGTTTACCGCTTTCGTTTCCCAATTCGCAGGGGTAATGGCTTTGAAGTAATTGATGCCTGGCGGGTAGAACATTCTCATCACCAATCACCAACAAAAGGCGGTATCCGCTACAGCGAAATGGTGAACGAGGATGAAGTAATGGCGCTTGCCGCTTTAATGACCTACAAGTGCGCTATTGTAAACGTCCCCTTTGGAGGTGCAAAAGGCGGTATCAAAATTAATCCAAAAAATTATACCCTACAAGAGCTTGAAAACATAACCCGGCGTTATACAGTTGAGCTGATTAAAAAGAACTTTATAGGCCCCAGCATTGACGTACCCGCACCAGATTATGGATCGGGCGAGCGCGAAATGAGTTGGATAGCTGACACCTATGCTACCATGAACCCGGGGCAGTTGGATGCGATGGGCGCGGTAACCGGTAAGCCGATAGCATTGCATGGTATCGCCGGCCGTCGTGAAGCTACAGGCAGGGGAGTAGCCATTGCCGTACGCGAATGCGTAAGTGTGGCCGAAGATATGTTGCAAATTGGCTTAACTCCGGGCATTTCGGGTAAAAAAATAATTGTACAAGGCTTAGGTAATGTAGGCTATTACTCTGCCAAATTTCTTTCTGAATTTGGTGGGTTGATAGTAGGTATATGCGAGTTTGAAGGTGCCATTTATAATGCCGACGGATTAGATGTAGAAGCCGTATTTCAACACCGTAAAGCAACCGGGTCAATATTAGGTTACCCCGGCGCGAAAGATCTGAAATCAATGGAGGGCCTGGAGCAACCTTGCGATATTTTAGTCCCGGCAGCGTTAGAAAACCAGATTACGCTAAGTAATATCAGTAATATACAGGCAAAAATAATAGCCGAAGGTGCTAATGGGCCAACCAGCCCCGATGCGGAAGCTGTTTTTTATCAAAATGGCGGTATCATCATTCCGGATATGTACGCGAATGCCGGCGGTGTAACGGTATCGTATTTTGAATGGCTTAAAAACCTGTCGCACGTAGCCTTTGGCCGTATCAACAGGCGTTTTGAAGAAAACTCAAATCTTAACCTGGTTAACATGGTAGAAGGTATTACCGGCATATCATTAACACCAATGCAACGGTCTGTTGTGGTTAAGGGCGCTTCAGAACTGGAACTGGTAAACTCAGGATTAGAAGACACCATGATCCGTTCATACCACGAAATACGCGAGATTTATAAAAGCAACGATAAATTAGACAGCATGCGCACCGCTGCTTTAGTTGGTGTAATTAATAAAATAGCCGTTTCTTATCAAAACCTGGGTATCTGGCCGTAATTCCTTTTGGGCAATTGTGCTATAAAGGGCATGTTTTAACGGGATAAATAACATGTATTGTTATTTATCCCGTTAACCTTTTAACTTTAGGTACTCATGAAATGCCTGTCTAAGCTATTATTTATCTGTTTATTACTATCAAGTAGTATTGCAATTGCACAATGTCCTCAAAATATCGGTTTTGAAGACGGTACTTTTAATGGCTGGAAATGTTACGCAGGTACAATTGATAAAACTAATGGTGATATTACTGTTGCCTCAACAACGCCAATATCAGGTAGACATACGATTTTTAGTGGTGATTACGCAGGAGTAGATCCCTACGGTGGTTTCCCTGTACTTTGTCCTAACGGCAGTAATTATTCTATCAGGTTAGGCAATTCAGAAAGTGGCGGTGAGGCAGAGCGTGTTACTTATGAATTTACGGTACCCGCCGGTAGTGAGTATACGCTTATTTTTAATTATGCAGTTGTTTTGCAAAATCCTTCCGATCATGCAGCATTTGAGCAACCAAGATTTACAGTCAAAATTTTCGATGATAATAATATGCCAATAGATTGCCCGCAGTTTGACTTTGTAGCGGCATCAAATCTGCCCGGATTTAAACTATCAACAATGGTTGATCCGGTTACCAGGGGCGTACCAGCTTCGGTTTATTATAAAGAGTGGTCAAAATCAACTATTAATCTGGTTGGTTATGCAGGTAAAACAATAAGATTGGAATTTACAACTAATGACTGTTCTAGAGGTGGTCATTTTGGATATGCTTATATTGATGTAGAACAGCAATGTGGTGATGCAATAACGGGTAATGCTTATTGTATCGGTCAACCGTCCGTTACACTATATGCCCCAGCTGGATTTTATACTTATACATGGTATAAAGAAGATGATATGACTACCCCAATTGGTACCGGGCCAAATCTTACCATATCCCCAGCACCGCCAGACGGTTCTAAATATGCAGTTGTTATTTTGCCTTTCCCCGATCAGGGATGTCTTAATATACTACATACTGTTGTTAGTCAAATAAACTCCGGATTTACTTTTAAAGTTGCCAATACTTTAC
>DASWOZ010000305.1:0-3609 GCA_036398535.1 Mucilaginibacter sp.
GCTGCTTCTCTTGATGTCATCATGATCTGCTTTATAGGTTCAATAAAGCTATTATCATTATTAAAAGTCATCCTGATCCAATCATCTGCAATAGCTGCCGAACTTAATTCGGGATTCCAGGCTAAACGACCATAAGCATACCAGTTGGCTTGCGCAAATGCATTGCCGCACCAGTTGGTATCATTACCAATGTTGGTTACGCCGGCCATGCCTGATATGGAGTGGTGCTCCAATTTACCTTCCACAATTTTAGCAACAGTTGTGCCCTTACCGTGGGTATACGTATCAGCGTCTAAACACTCCTTCCACATAGGTGCCAGGTAAACCAGGTTAGCGGCCCAACCTAAATATTCTTTCGTTACCTGAAACTCCATCATTTCGGGTGTTTTAGGCATAGCGCCAAATAACGGGCTAAACGGTTCACGGGGCTGAAAATCAAGCGGGCCGTTTTTTACCTGTATGATTACGTTTGATTTGAACTGGCCATCCAACGGATGAAATTCAGTATAAGCTTGTTTTGTACGGTCATCCGGCACTTTGTCGTCATAAACAAAAGCTCTCCATATAACTACACCGCCATGCGGTGCTAATGCTTCCGCAAACATATTTGCCCCATCTGTATGGCCGCGGCCATAGTTTTGCGGCCCCGGTTGGCCTTCAGAGTTTGCTTTCACTAAAAATCCACCAAAATCGGGCACATAGGTGTATATTTCGTCTGTTTTATCTTTCCACCACTTTCTAACAGCCGGATCAAGCGGATCGGCAGTTTTTAGGCCGCCAATTTCAATAGGCGCGCTAAACCGGGCGGTTAAATAAACTTTTAGGCCATATGGCCTAAAAGCATCTGCTAATGCGGCAACCTTCGTTAAATATTCTTTTGTTAAAATTTGCGCGTTGGCATTAACGTTAGTTAATACAGTACCATTAATACCGAGTGAAGCATTGGCACGGGCATAATCTTTATAACGCGGGTTAAGCTCACCTGGTAGTTTTGACCACTCCCATAAGGATTTACCGGCATACCCTCTTTCAACGGAGCCGTTAAGGTTATCCCAGTGGTCAAGCATGCGGATCTTCGTGCGTGGATAATCAGTAATAGCTAAGATTTTAATGCTCTTTTCGGTTTGTATCAACTTTAAAAAGTTAAATACGCCATACATCACACCAATATCCGTATTAGCTGCTATTACCCTCGCAGATTTACCATTCACCATTACCGTACGGATCACATATCCATCTTCACCCGCTTCTTTTAATTCATTTTTAATAGCCAATGCAGCTATTAATTTTGAAGAAGCCGGTGTGCCAGCAAGCAATGCGCCGTTGGCGGTTACCACATCCTTTTGCGCAGGTGTTAAAGCAAGCAATCCTTTTAAGCCGTTAGCCAATTCTTCCTGCGCGGCGGTGAGGGTTGCTGATTTACCCGGAAATATCACCTGGGTAATTGAGGACCGGTATTGATTATATAAAGCTTTGTTGCTTACTTTATCATACCGGAGCCATAAGCGATAACCATCTTCAGCTTGCGCGTTCCAGGCAGAACAGAGCAACAGCAAAAAATAAAAAATGAGTTTTTTCATTATAAAGGTTTTAATTGTAATCGATTACATAGCTACAAAATAATTTGTAAATGATAGCCATTAAATTTCATTAAATAGTTTAATTGGTTTATTAATGTGCGGATGTATACCCCATAATATGCTACTAAAGTACTACAAACTTTAAAAAAAGCAATCAAAATAGCTCAAAAAGATTTTGCCTTGTAGCCGAAAAGATACACTAAGTATTTTTGATTAAATTAGGTTAGTGAATGGCCGAATTACATTTATATACAGTTATCAACTTAATCAGCCATTCAACCGGTCTTAATTATTTTTTAATCCAATTTTATGATTTGTATAATCCAGCAGGTACTCATTGCTTATAAAAAAGTCAATGCTGAATATGGTTCTTATATCCAACGAATAAGATGGCCTTTCCACTTGAGTTAAATTATAATTGCTGGTGGTAGTATAAGTATAACTAAAACCGTTTGCAGTAGTGAAAATTACATTGGTACCGGCAGGTAAGGTTGTTATATTACTGGTAGCCGCGGCGTCTTCTAATATAGATATTGATGGTGTTCCGGTATCAAACAGTATTTCTGCAGCTACATTAGTGCCGTTATAATTGATCGTTCCTGCTATATCTGGATAATACGCGCCTGAATGTGTAAGCATAGGGTGCATAATAAAACCGGATGAAGAAAGATCATTCGGCGTAAGGCCGATAGTTAATAAACCCGATACATAGGTGGGGGTGGTAGTGCTAAAGCTACCATTATTAAACATGGCCAGCTTAAAGCCATTGGTTATTTTGGGGGCAAGCTTAAAATAACTTAACGGACTGGCTATTGATGAGCTGGTAGCACTTGTACCCGGGCCCACGCCAAAAACATCATTAGAGTGCGTTGGCAGGGTTTTACCTGTAATGCCATCAACTGCTTTATAATATAAGAAAAATGGAATGCGGCTGGCCGTAACTTTACCGTTCGCATCGCCCATCACTACTGACGCGTAAGCCAGGTTACCATACTCCTTTGTTATTCCGCCTACGCCGCCATAGCTTATGGTAGCCTGTTGCGAGGTAACTGTAATACCATTTACTACTACCGAATCGCCGGTTACTGTTATGCCGTTACTGGTGATCATTGATGCAGGCAACAAGCCATCAGCATCTATGGTCATACCAGTTGAGCCGGTATCAAATATGCTCAGGTAAGCTGTTGTTACTGTTCCAACTTTGGTTATAGGGACATACGCCCTTCGGTTAGTTGCATTGGCATATTCATACAAACCTATAGTTGCATAGTTGGTTGGAGCCGCCGGGGTCACATCTTTGCTGTCCTTTTTACAGGAAGCCACAAATGCCAATAAAAAAACCAAGCCTGTTAGTACCCGGACGTGTAAGGAGTAAATTTTTTTCATTCTTTATTTTTTGATTTCACTAATCAATTACAGATCAACTGTATAACCGCTAAATTTTTTAATTAGTATAGTACACCAATTCTTTTTAAATATATTGTTTAATAGCAGGCGGCCATATATACGTAAGTATTGGTCCTTATGTTTGTCTTACCATGCATAGTTATAAAATTAGCGCCAATTAATCCGGTATTGATGAATAGCCATACTTGGCACATGATCGAAAGCCCGGCGAATAGGTTTATAATAATTTAATCTTTACTTCACATAAAAAGGGCTTTTTTGCGGCATACTAAAATACCAAGATGAAAAGACTTCTATTTGTATGTTTAATAGGGATAATATGCTTGCCTGTTTATGCGCAAATCACTAATTCTGCCCAGCCCAGTAAGTTTATTTCATCAGCCAATTGGGTACAAGCAAAAAATTATTACCTGCTTACGCTGTTTGAACAGGATAAAATTGTAAACCAGTTGTTGAAAAAAGATGCCGAGCTAACTAAGATCACACAGAAGAAATTAAAAGATCTGAATAATTCTATTGTTGAATGTAAAGATGCCGCTTGTTTTATCGACCGTGTAAAATTTACTGATGACGAAATTAAAACTGTAAGCGCCGAACTTACCGAACTTTGTAAACCAGGCAG
>DASWOZ010000306.1:0-1791 GCA_036398535.1 Mucilaginibacter sp.
ATTACTCTTATCGCATTATTTAAAGCATCCACTATATAAATGGTACCTGTTACAGGGTTATAAGCCAATGATTGCGGACCATTAAACAACGCGGCTGTACCTGCTCCATCTAAAAAGCCTAAGTTAGTACTGCCTGCAATTGTACTAACTGTACCCACCAACGTGGCCGATGTTGTAGGGGTTGTAAATTTTACTACAGCACCATAACCTGTACCGCCGCTATTAGTAGCGTATGCACGTAAATAATATGTTGTCCCGCCGGTTAAGCCGGTTATCCTGCTGGTAAAGCCTGTTGTATTTACGGTGTCTGATGTTTTTGAATCGGCAATAGTGGGTGTTTGATTGCTTGAACTGTAGCAAACCCCGTTAGCAGTTATATCGGCATTACCGCCAAGTGTAACTACCCCTCCACTTTGCGCGGTGGTTTGCGTTACATTACTTACCAGGTTTAATGTTACTACTTCCGGTGCAGTTATGCCAGCCGCGCTGGTAGGCGTTTTTGAACATCCGGTTCCTAAAATAACAACCGATAACAATATTAGTGCTAAAAAAATCGTGCCTGACAGAGGTTTTCTCATGGGTATAAAAAATGATGCGCATCTAATGCTGATGCAAAGATAATGTTATTGCCGCTTTGAATTAAACTAATGTTTAAGCAATAGGCTTAATACTAACATAAATTTTTTTAAAGATATGAGTTCAGTTCTTATTTATCAGTCAAATAAGGCTGTTATTCTCCAATTTTAACAAATATTAACATATAAAACCTTCAACCAAGCCCCAATTTAAAACAGGGCTCAATTTCTCTTGTTGTATTAACTTAAACATCATCATGAAAATATACCTGTACGCCGTTACGCTGTTGTTTTCCTCACTGTCCTTTGCACAAAAACATACGCCGTTACCGCATGGCATGGTATTTGGCATTAAACCAAATACAACAGCCATGATGGACGCTTCAAAAACAGAAGCCTATATGGGTAAAGAAACCAGGATAAGCACCACTATACGGGGCAAGGTGATTAAAGTGACCAATCCTGAAGGCGGCTGGTTTGAGTTAGATGCCGGGAATGGAAATATAATTGCCGCGCATTTTAAAAACTATGCTATTAACCTGCCAACAGACCTACAGGGTAGAACCGTAATAATTGAAGGTGTAGCTCAAAAACAATTTATAGCCGATGATCTGCAACACCTGGCCGGAGATACGGTAACCGGTAAAAAACAACACCATATAAATGTTGACCCTAAACGAAGGCTAACTTTTGAAGTAAAAGGGTTGTTTGTAGATAAATAACTATACGCAGGGCCTATGCGATCCCACAATTAAAAAGGTTTGACAACTTTTAAAAAAGTTGTCAAACCTTTTGGGTTATTTACTATTCACTCAAGTACATTGATTTCTCTTTGTATAGGTGCCTGAAGTATGGATCCTGCAGATCAGGTATAAAGCGTATCGCTTCGCCTGTTGATTTCATCTCAGGACCAAGCTCCTTGTTTACTTCCGGAAATTTATCAAATGAGAATACCGGCTCTTTAATAGCATAACCCTTTAGCTTTCGTTCTATGGTGAAGTCTTTCAGTTTATTTACGCCCAGCATAACTTTAGCCGCTATGTTAATGTAAGGTACATCATAAGCTTTTGCTATAAATGGCACAGTACGTGAAGCGCGCGGGTTGGCTTCAATTACGTATACATTTCCATCTTTTATAGCAAACTGGATGTTTAATAAGCCACGTACATTTAATGCTTTAGCAATTTTAACGGTATACTCTTCCATTTTGCTTACC
>DASWOZ010000307.1:0-3022 GCA_036398535.1 Mucilaginibacter sp.
GTTTATTCAGATCCATCAACTGGGTAATAACACCCTTTAATGTGTTACGTTCAGCGGCTTCCATGTTGTAAACCTTGTCTACCTTTTCCTCAAAAGCTTTGATGTTTTCCTTAAGTGGATTAAGTAATATATCGAGGTTCGCCCGGTTGGTTTCTACAAATTTTTGAGATTTTTCATCAAGCAATTTATTAGCTACGTTTTGAAATTCAAGCTGAAATTTTTGTTGGATATCGCTGATTGCCCTCTCCTGTTCTGTCAATCTTTCGCGCTGTGCTTTAAATGATTCTTCGGCTTTAGCCATTCTGCTTTTTTCAGCAAGCAGATCCTGGTTTAAAATAGTAATTGAACTTTCATACCGGATACGTTCATCCTGTAATTGCTTATCAGCTTTATCACGCTCTAAACCTAAGCCCAATGCGCGCTCTTCGGCCTTAGCTAAGGAAATATTAAGTGTGCTGTTTTCATTTTTTAAACGCGCAAATTCATCCGCCGAAACACCATTGGCAATGGTTGGCCGCTTTAAAAAAAGAACAACGGCAACTAAAAGAATAATAACGGCAACAACTAAGGCAATAGCTCCCATAATGATAAAAATATTAGCAAAACGAAGGTAGGAAAAATTAATAAATGGAGAATGGTTTGATAAAAACAATATAGAAATATGCCGTTGCAAGGAGCTGAACAGACATACGAAAGTGATGAGATTGCCGCGCTATAGCTCGCAATGACAATAGCGGTTTACTGATTTGCTTTCTCTACTCGCAGGCCCACATCACTCACCTCACGCAATGGGTTATCGCGCATATTTTGTTCCAACTCAAATGTGTAAATGCCTTTGGCCGGGAACCTATAATCTTTTTTAAAAGGAATTTGATAGCTATAAATATTACCCGAGCCTTTGCCCAGCCATTCACCATCAGTATTGGCTAATTTAAATTCATAACGGACATTGGACGCTT
Source organism: Mucilaginibacter sp. (assembly GCA_036398535.1). Lineage (GTDB taxonomy): Bacteria > Bacteroidota > Bacteroidia > Sphingobacteriales > Sphingobacteriaceae > Mucilaginibacter. The sequence goes on from DASWOZ010000307.1 coordinate 960, forward strand.
TTTGATCGGGGCCGGTTTGGTGCATTAGAATAAATAGATTTGAATATTTATAATCGGCAGTTACACGCAGATTAAGACATAAATTATAAGCAATATCAGAATTATCGATCTTAACCGAATATTTGATCTTGTTTACATATGCCCAGTTATTATTAACTATTTCGGTATTTTGATCAATAACGGCATTAGGGTCGGTACAGCCGCCCAACGCCAAAATAAACAAAAGAAAAGCGTTAAAAATATTTACGATCCGTTTCATTCCTTAATAACTAATTATTTGGCTGCCCTCCTTTGGGGCCATCCTGGCGATTGGGATTATTGTTACCCCGGTTATCCGGGCGGTTTGGCCTGGAATTTTTGTTGCGGTTATTCCGGTTTCCACCTTCGGGCCGCGGGCCCTGCTGCGGCCTTTTTTCCTGCGCCGTAGCAGCGGGGCGGGTCACTTCAATGCCACTTGTGGGTGTTGGCCCTTGTGGTTTTTTATTTTTGTTCCGGTTCTTGTTTTTATTCTTGTTTCGGCTACGTTCGTCAAGGCGGGTCAGGCTATCCTGGCCGACTACATTTTCGTAATCTAAAATTTTAACCGGCTTGGTTTCTATTTCAACAACTTCGCCCAAATCTTCGGGTAATTTACCATCGCGGTTCATTTGCTGTATTTCTTTAACCCGGTGAATAGGGATCGGAATCCATGATTCTTCCCGAGGGTAACTGAACCACATTATTTTTTTAAAAATGTCGGTTTTTTGCAGACGGGCATCTCCTTTTTCGGTTTTCAGATAATTTACGTTATCCGGGATATGCTTTAAAGCATCCATATACGTGTCTAACTCATAATTTAAACAGCACTTTAACTTACCGCATTGGCCGGCTAGCTTTAAGGTATTTAAAGAAAGATTTTGGTAACGCGCAGCAGATGTAGAAACCGTTTTAAAATCAGTTAGCCATGTTGAGCAACATAACTCGCGGCCACATGAGCCAATACCACCCAAACGGCTTGCTTCCTGGCGCATGCCTATTTGGCGCATTTCTATACGGATGCGGAAGGTTTCCGCCATTTTTTTAATCAGTTCGCGAAAATCAACACGACCCTCGGCTGTATAATAAAAAGTAGCTTTGGTTTTATCGGCCTGGTAATCCACATCGCTTAGCTTCATAGATAAGTTAAGGCTAAGCGCCAGTTTGCGCGCGGCATGCATGGTTTCCCACTCCATATCCTTGGCCGCTTTCCACTTTTCTACATCGGCTACGGTAGCTTTACGATAGATCTTTTTAACAACGTCTGCTTCTTTAACGCGGCGTTTGGTCATCTGCATCCTAACCAGCTCGCCGGTTATGGATACGTGACCCAGATCATAGCCACCAGTAGTAGTTTCTACCACTGCTAATTCTCCTGCTTCCAGGTAAATATCGCCGTTATTTAAGTAAAATTCTTTCCTTGAGCCTTTAAACTTTATTTCGACTATTGGGTAAGGTTTATAGTTAGTCGGCATGTCCATATGCGACAGCCAATCGTAAACATCTAATTTGCTGCATCCATTAGTAAGGCAAGAGCCGTTACTTTTGCAGCCTGCAGGCGAGCATCCGCCCCCTGTTGAACAACTTCCACATCCCATGGTTAATTCGGTATATAATGATTCCCTTGCGGGATTGACTTGATTTTATAAAAACTTATAATCCGTAAAGATACATCTAAAAATAAAATTTTAGGATTCGCATTTCGCTCTACATGATAATGTGCCTGCTCCAACTCGGTGCTAATAGAGTTGGCCATGGATATAGTCATCACATTCGTCATTCTTTGTGCAATCTCCAGTTCGGCGGCGGCCAAATGTACCAGGCTACCCGCATCGGCCATTAATAAACAGCATTCGCGAATAAAACTAATACCGTAACGCAAAAAATTCTTTTGATTTTCCCGCCCCATTTTTGCCAGCTGATCCACAAAGCCAACCAGTTCAATACCCTTATTAGCGAAGCAATAGCGCAGCCATTGTACAAACAGGCCATGATAGCTTTTATTGTCTTGCCCCAACATTGCCAATGCTTCAGTTAGATTGCCGTTG
>DASWOZ010000308.1:0-5215 GCA_036398535.1 Mucilaginibacter sp.
ACGATAAACTAAAGGGCCGTGGGCCGGGAACAGAGGGTTACCAAATGGCAGTAGATTATGTGGTTGGCCGTTTAAAGGAGTTGAATGTTAAACCGGCAGGCGAAAACGGAACATGGGTACAAACGGTAAAGTTTCGTAAGGCAACAAGCACCGATGCGGTGATGACCCTGGATGGTGTTGCAACCGAATTAAAAAAAGGCACAGATTATACCATTAGCCCAAATCCGGCTAATCCTAAAGTGAGTGTAACTGCACCTTTAGTATTTGTAGGCTATGGGGCCAGCGAGCCCAAACTGGGCTATGATGATTATGCAGGGGTTGATGTAAAAGGTAAAATTGTAGTAGTTGTAAGCGGATCACCGGAGAGGTTTTCTTCATCAGTATCTGCCCATACCCGCAACGCGGCAGCCATATTAAAAGCAGCGTCAGATCATGGCGCGGTTGGTGTATTGGTTGGCTCGGTTGATTCTGCTGCCCGTGGCGTCAGAGGCGGCGGTAATACAGGTGCAAGGGCTACCAATAACATAGTAGATGAAAAAGGCAATGTAGTGGTATCCCGTACATTTTATGGTAATATCAACACTTATGGTACATTGGGTTACCAGTTATTTAATTCGTTAGTACAAAAGGCGGGTAAAAATCTGCAAACCCTGTTGCCGCAATTAAAAGCAGGCAATCCTGCTTCATTCGCGCTAAATACTACAGCAAAAGTTAGTTATACTTCTACTTATCAGGATATGATTAGTTACAATGTAGTTGGTACTATTGAAGGGACTGATCCTAAATTAAAAAAAGAATATGTAGTACATAGTGCGCATTTAGATCACCTGGGTATTGGCCGCCCGGTTGAAGGCGATTCTATTTATAATGGCGCGCATGATAATGCGTCCGGCGTAGCCAGTGTATTGGCTATTGCTAATATCTATAAAAACATTACGGTAAAGCCTAAACGATCTGTTATCTTTATTTTAATGACCGGCGAAGAATTAGGCGATATGGGGTCAAGCTATTTTGCTAAACACCCTACGGTACCTGTTCACAGTATGGTAGCTGATGTAAATACCGATATGCCTACTATTATAGCGCCGCTACTGTCTGTTACCGCTTTAGGTGCCGAACATTCATCATTAGCTAAACAGGTTGCAGAGGCGGCAGCTTATTTAGGTTTAGGTGTTGAGGATGATCCCGAACCGGCACAAGCGCGCTTTACCCGTAGCGATCAATATAGCTTTGTAGTAAATGGCATACCTGCCCTGCACATTAAATACGGCAGCAAAACGGCTGATGGCAAAAACAACATGAATGATCTGGTCGCCCCGTGGCGTGCCAAATATTATCATAAGCCGCAGGATGATATTAACGGTATTTTTGATTTTAATGCCGGTAAAACTTATGCCGAACTCAACTTCCTGATAGGCTATTTGGTAGCACAGGACCCTAACCGCCCAACATGGAACAAAGGCGATATTTTTGCCGAAAACTAACCATGATCTGACGCTGGAATGGATGAGGAAATGTGTATTGGAGTGAAAAAAACAGCCTATATCAGGCCTGTAAGAAAGGCTGTTTCTCTTTATTTTTCCTCCTTCAAGTACAGCTCATAGCACTGTTTAATAAATATAAGCAACTCATAATCACTCATGGCCTTCAGGGCACTCATACTTGGGCGGAAACGATCAACGAACTTTTGAAGGGTGTCGCCTTGTAAACCAGTGAGTTTATTTACACGTTGCTTTGAAAATCTGCGATCCAGATAAGTGGCTTCTTCGTCCTGTAACGCCAGTTCATGTAATTTACTTTCAGAAGTTTTATTTTTACCGAATAAATTAAATACCGACAATAAATTTAGTCCGGCTATGGAAGTTGTGCTGTTTGTGCTATTAATATAATCATTAGGGCGATAAATGTTAGGGTCAATCTTAATAAAGGCATCCATAACCCCAGGTGTTTTGTGGGCAAAAATTTTGGCAAATTCTTTTCGGTTGTTAATAGAATCTAATTGGTGATTGCGTTGCCTGTTAATATTAACATCATTTAATATGATAGAATTTGGTTCGAGATAAACATGTATGGTATCCTTATGTGCCATTCCTATCAATAAATTATAGGGTTTATAACCCATAGAACTTATTCTTATTGTATCGCCAAAGCGGGCAACAGGTAAACTAAACTCGCCGTAAGATGAGGATACTTGTGTATAGAAACCTTTTTTTATGATGGCATTTGGTACCGGTTGCCCCGTAGCCTTATCAATCACTATCCCGTTTAAACGTTGTGCAAATACATGACCGCATAAAAGCATGAATAGGATAATCCCCCCAAATTTCATGATTGCAATAAACTTATTTTTAGCTAAAATAATATATAAATTAATGGCAGATAAATTTTTAACATATCTTAACAAGATACGTTTTTTATTAACGCTATAAAATTTAAACTTATTTTTAACAAATAGGTTATCCGTGTGGATATGTTTATGCAGGTATTATATAGTTTAGGTATTATACTTTTAACCATAGCAGGTATGGAAGCATTCTCGTGGTTAATACATAAATATCTATTTCATGGCCCGTTGTGGTTCATTCATAAAACACACCACCAGGAAAAACAGGGCTGGCTGGAGTTGAATGATATTTTCAGTATTGTTTTTGCAGCTTTTGCCCTTTGGCTAATGTGGATAGGGCACCAAAAGCCGGATTACCGTTTTTGGATAGGCGCGGGGATAAGTGTTTATGGCACCATTTATTTCATTTTCCACGATTGGTTTATTCATAACCGGTTTAAGGCTTTTAAAACCACCAATAAGTATTTGCTAAATATCCGCAGGGCCCATAAAATACACCATAGATCAATGGAAAAGAAACCAGCAGAAGAATTTGGATTATTGATAACAGCTAAGCGGTATATTGACAAATAATTATTGCGAATTAATTCCGAAATTCGCCGCTGAGATCAATTATGCTACAAATCCAACAAAACGTTTCCCTTAAAAATTTTAACACATTTGGCGTCGATGTTAACGCGCGATATTTTGTAGAGATCAATCACGAGGATGAACTGGTACAGTTGTTCATGGATACGCAGTGGAAACAAATAAAAACACTGGTTTTAGGCGGCGGTAGTAACGTGTTGCTGCTCAATGATTTTAACGGCTTGGTTATCCATATGTATATCCGGGGTTTTGAACATCGCATCAATCACACTGATGTATTTGTTGAAGCCGGCGCAGGCGAGGTTTGGAATGACCTGGTTAATTTTTGTGTGGATAGGGAATATGCCGGGCTGGAAAACTTGAGTTTAATACCGGGTTCAGTCGGTGCCTCGCCAATACAAAACATTGGTGCTTACGGAGTGGAGCTAAAAGATGTATTTCATAGCTGTAAAGCTTTTGAAATTGATACGGGTAGCTTCAAAACATTTACAAAAGAAGAGTGCCATTTTGATTACCGCGAAAGTATTTTTAAAACTGAACTTAAAGGCCGGTATATTATTGTGTCAGTAAAGTTCCATTTATCGCTTGTGCCAAATATTAATTTAAAATATGGCGCTATTGAGCAGGAACTGGCAAACCGCCATATTGTTAAACCTACAATAAAGGATGTATCTAAGGTTGTAGCTCATATCCGGGTATCTAAACTGCCGGATCCCTCAACCATTGGCAACGCGGGTAGTTTTTTCAAAAATCCGGTTATTACTGCCGGAGAGTTTTTACCTATTCAAACAAAATTCCCTCAAATTGTGAATTATCCTGCCGGTAATGGCCTTATTAAACTGGCCGCAGGCTGGTTGATTGAACAATGCGGATGGAAGGGTAAAGTAGTTGGAAATACTGGCACCTGGAAAGACCAGGCGTTGGTACTGGTGAACCATGGCGGCGCAACGGGCGAAGAAGTGTACACCCTTTCGTCGCAAATCATAGACAGTGTGTACACTAAATTTGGCGTTACACTACAGCGCGAAGTAAACATTATTAGTTAATTTCTTTTAGTTAAAATTGATTTTTCAAGCAAATTTTCACTGCTTGAACTCATCTTTAATTGTATGATTATTTGATTGTAATTAACTGAATTAAAGATAGTTGTTTATATTATGTGTGTATAATGTACACAGTTTATAAAACCAGTTAAATTAATAGTGCTGACAGGTAAGCCACTGGTTAATGTTTCTGAATACTGGTATTAAGTTTGTTTAATTACCAGTACATAACATTAACAACATGACAAAGATTGAGTTTAACACCCTGGTATTACGTCAAGCAAGTTCATTAAGGTCATATGCCTTACACTTCACACATGACGCAGACGATGCTAACGACCTTGTTCAGGATACAATGTTGAAAGCCATAACTTATTACAATAAGTTTAAAGAAGGCACTAATTTAAAAGGATGGTTATATACTATCATGAAAAATACCTTCATCAATAATTATCGTCGTTTTGTTAAGATGAGCACATTTGTAACCAAGTCTGATGAAATATCATCGCCCAACCTGGTATACAGCTCTACTAAAAACCAAGGCGAGGCTAAATTTGTGATGGATGATATTAAAAGGGCTTTAGACAAATTGCCCGGTGATTATTTTGTTCCTTTCACTATGTATTTTGAAGGCCATAAATATCATGAAATTGCCGATCATTTAACCATCCCTATCGGTACTGTTAAAACACGTATACATGTAGCCCGTAAATTATTGAAAAAGAGCTTAAAAGCATATGATAACGGTATTAAAAAACCAATATACGCCGAAAACTAATCCATAATTAACTCGATATATATTAAAAAAAAACCTGCTTTTTGGTTAGAGCAGGTTTTTTTGTGCATAAAAAAGAGCATGACATGAAGGGTAGATTGTCATTTCCCTTTAAAATAACTCATTGCTTCCTTTGCCACTATCTGTCCCGAAATTAATGCAGGCGGCACACCCGGGCCGGGCACGGTTAGCTGGCCGGTATACAATAGGTTGTCAATATGTTTCGCTTTCATGGCGGGCTTAAAAAAGGCAGTTTGAGTCAAAGTATTTGCCAGCCCATAAGCATTGCCTTTAAATGAATGATAATCAGCTTTAAAATCATTTAAGGCATAGCTGCGTTTAACAACAATAGACTCCTTTATTTTTTCGCCCGTTATTTTTTCAAATCGGTTTAACATTAGCTCAAAATATTTTTCGCGTATAGCATCATTATCTTCCAATCCTGGCGCTACAGGCATCAGGAAG
>DASWOZ010000309.1:0-3799 GCA_036398535.1 Mucilaginibacter sp.
GATATGGTAATTAAGAGTGCTGCCAATAAATCAGCGCTTAAGGTATTCATTATTCAAAATATTGATCGTCATTTAAACCTGGATGATATTGCCGCCTCAAAAGGGTTAACCTATGAAGAGGTTTTGAAAGAGGTAGAAACAATAGTAAACTCTGGTACTAAGCTTAATCTTAACTATTATATTGACGAGGTGATTGACGAGGATAAACAGGACGAAGTGTTTGATTATTTCCGTACTGCCGAAGTTGATTCTATTGATGACGCGTTGGTTGAACTGGGAAGCGAAGATTATACCCGCGAAGAAGTGCAGTTAATGCGTATCAAGTTTATTTCTGAAATGGGAAATTAAAGCGAAAAGCTTGAAGCAAGAAGTAGTCTAAAGCTTCCTGCTTCAAGCCTCCGGCTATTTAGCTATTATCTTAAATTCAGTTCTTCGGTTTTGACTGCGGTCTTCTTCAGTAACATTAGGGGCTATTGGCTGTGTTTTTCCATATCCCTTATAATTTAATCTTGCCGGGTCAATTTTATTAGCCACCAGGTAATTATATACTGCCTTCGCCCGATTCTCTGATAGGGTTTGATTAGCCTGGTCATTGCCCACATTATCCGTATGGCCCGATATTTCAATATGTAGTGTTGGGTTAAGTGTCAAAAACTCGATCAGTTTTTCCAATTCAGATTTTGAATCAGATTTAATGTCGAATTTATTGGTGTCAAAAAATATATTTTTCAATATTACCTTATTGCCAATATCAATAGGTTCCAGTAATACGGAGATATTAAATGGCTTACTCGCTTCATGCCCCACAAGAGAAAAATTTTCGGAATAGAACAGGTAACCCGTTCTTGAAATATTTAACCCGTAATTTTTACCTGATGTAATGGTGGCTAAAAAGTCCCCCTGTTCTGCTGTGCTATAATCCTGGTAAACCGGCAGGCTGTTTTGAAGGTCTAATATCTCTACGGCCGCCTCCAGCGGTTGTTTGGTTCTGGCATCACTAACAATGCCTTTTACGTAAGTTACTACATGCGGCCTTACATTTACCGGCAATTCAAAAGTATAAATATCAAATCCACCTAATCCATTTAAATTATTTGACGAAAAGTAAGCAGTTGAACCATTAGCCGTTAAGGTTAACCCGCTTTCGTCGCCGTTTGAATTAATGGGGTAGCCCAAATTTTGGGGTTTTTGCCATTTACCGTCCTTGCCCAATTTGCTTACAAACAAATCCTGGTTACCCATGCCGGGCCAGCCGTTAGAGCAAAAATAGAGCGTGCTGTCATCTGCATGTATGTAAGGCGACTGCTCATTAAGTGACGTGTTAATATTAGGCCCCAGATTTTCAGGTTCGCCCCATCCCTTAGCCGTTAAAACCGATTTCCATATGTCATACCCCCCATACCCGCCTCTGCGGTTGCTTACAAAATAAAGCGTTCGCCCGTCCGCGCTGATCGAAGGTTGCGATTCCCATCCTGATGTGTTTACCGGCTCGCTCAAATCAAAGGGTTTGCCCCAATCATCACCTTTTTTCTGTACCACATAAATATCACAGCGGCCCAAACCATCCGGGCGGTTACAGCCTGTAAAAAACAAAAATTTACCGTTTTGCGAGATGGATTCTGACCCCTCGTTATAATTAGGGGTATTGATCATATCACTTAAATAATCGGCGGTTTGCCATTTATTATCCAGTTGTGTGCTTTGATAAAAATCTTCATTATTATTTACCTGCCGGGTAAATATCAGTGTTTTCTGATCTGCTGTAGTAATTGGCGAGTATTCATCGGCCGCCGTATTAATTTCGGGCCCCATGTTAACAGGTTTATAGGCAACGGGGTGCTGCATGGCCTCTATGCTAAACTTACAGTCTTTAATCAATTTTTCAGCAAAAAAACTATTCGCTGCTGTTATATTGGGATAGGTCAGGTATTTTTCAAGATGTTGCTGTGCTTGCACGTACATGGCTTGATTTACCTCTGTTTCACCTATCTTGATGTATATGGCCCGGTTAAAATCAGGATTAAGAGAAATTACTTTATTGTATTCTTCAATAGCTTGCTTATTGCTTTTTTTTACACGGAACGCGTCAGCCAGCATAGCGTGTGCCTCTATGAATTTACTATCGGCAGCTATGGCTTTATAAAACAGGGCAATAGCTTCATCGTAGGATCGCTCGTCCAAACTGTGATTAGCTTCCGCGAAATATTTAATAGCATCATTGTTAGTGGTGGAATAAGGTGATTCCTGTGCATAGAGATAAACAGTAGAAAAAAGCAATAAAACCAGGTAAACTATGCTTCTTCTCATTCCTATATCGGTAAAAAGTTAGTATTCTAAGATACGAATATTAGGGGATATTTAAGTATTTATGTGTTTGTAATGATATTTCCCATTTGGGGTTATTCATAACATAATCAACAATAAGCGGTGTCATCTCTTTTGATTTAGACCACTCGGGCTGTAGATACAGCTTACAATCAGGGCCAACTGACTTGGCGTGTTCTTCGGCAAATAAAAAGTCAGATTTGTTAAATATGATCACTTTAAGCTCGTTGGCATGTTGTGCAACCGCAAGGGTAGGCGCCTTGAATTTTTTTGGTGACAAACAGATCCAATCCCAATGTCCGGATAAAGGATAAGCGCCGGATGTTTCAATAAAAGTTTGAATGCCCTTTTGTTGTAATTGAGTGGTAAGATAATCCAGATTATAAATCAGCGGCTCGCCACCGGTAACAACTACGGCTTTAGCTGGGTTGCGGGTTGCGTTTTCCACTATTTGATCGGCAGTGGTGAGTGGGTGCAGTTCGGCATCCCAGCTTTCTTTTACATCGCACCAATGGCAGCCTACATCGCATCCGCCAAGGCGAATAAAATAAGCGGCTTTACCCGTATGATACCCTTCTCCCTGTATCGTATAAAATTCTTCCATTAAAGGAAGCAATGTGCCGTCTTCCGGAACCTGGTGTGCCATAATAAGCGGCAAAGTTACTTCTTTGTGACGAAAGGAAAAAGGTTAAAGCCGAAAGGTGAGATTGAAATGGAAAACAAGAATAAAGAATCGCGGTTATGCCTATATATTCCTTTACCTTACCGTTTTTAGCTTTCACCATTATTGATTAGATTTGGTTAGATGAAAAAACTTTACATCCCGGTTATATTATGCATAATGCTTTGCTTCACCTCATGCGTGGATATAGAGGAGCATTATGATTTTAAACTGGATGGATCATGTAATGTAGTTTACGGGTTTGATATGGGCCGGGCGGTATCTGTATTAATGAATCTGATGACAGATTCGGTAAAAGAGACGCCGCAGTTTGGCATGGTAAAAGACACTTCATTAAATTTTTACAGCGCTTTGCCGGATACTACACAGCAAAAAATGAGTTTGGAAGAAGTTAATATGGCCAAAAGCAGCAACCTGGATATAAAGATGGATCTTAAAAAAAGCATCATGAGGGTGAGTATTAACCATATGGCAAAAAATGCTGCCGATCTGCAATATTATCTGCAGCATATTTCAAAAATATCTATGGGTAGCCAGTTAAATAATGTCGCTAAAACCAATAAGCAAGTTAAGGGCTTTGATGCACAGCAACTGGTAGCAGGGCAGGATTATTATTCGTATGAAGTTACACCGCATAAATTTTACCGCATAATTGATAAAGCTAAGTTCAATGCGTTTTTGAAAAAAACGGCATCCACTTTTGCTATGGCCAAAGCCATGCTGATTGATATGCCTTATAAAGTGGTGCTTAATTTTGCTAAACCTGTAAAAAAAGTAAACAATCCTAAAGCC
>DASWOZ010000310.1:0-4832 GCA_036398535.1 Mucilaginibacter sp.
TACCTCAGGCGATCCGCTAAATTTTACCGATACTAAAAAATACATTGACCGTTTGGCAGAAACCCAGTTTAAAACCGGGTTGAAAGATGCTATACGTTCGGCATATGGAAAAATAAACGGATTGGATATTGTGATAGCCTGTATGGACTTTAATTTTATAGGCGGCTCTATGGGATCTGTGGTAGGCGAAAAGATTGCCCGTTCCATTGATTACAGTATCGCGCATAAGGTTCCGTTTTTAATGATCTCTAAATCTGGGGGCGCCCGTATGATGGAAGCTGCGTTTTCTTTAATGCAAATGGCTAAAACATCCGCTAAGCTGGCGCTTTTGTCGCAAGCTAAAGTTCCTTATATATCCTTATTAACCGACCCTACAACTGGTGGTGTGACTGCATCATATGCTATGCTGGGCGATATTAATATTGCTGAGCCTGGTGCTTTGATTGGCTTTGCCGGGCCACGGGTAATTAAGGAAACCATTAAAAAAGACTTACCCAAAGGATTTCAAACTGCCGAATTTGTGCAGGAACACGGGTTTCTTGACTTTATAGTTGACCGCCGCGAAATGAAAGACGAGCTGTCGGCATTTATTAAAATGTTGCAGAATTAAAAATTACATTATTACCTGGTTATCTGTTATTTATAGATTTACGAAGTTTTAAAACTTCGTAAATCTATAAATAGGTTAAGGTCTATATTTTTTAATCAACCCCACTTACCGTACCCAAATCCCGGGTTGCACCGTCAATTGGGGGCATATCCTTTATATAAGTTGGATTGCCCTTTTTAGGTAATTGATCTTTATTGTTTTGTGATAGCTTATCCTGCCCTTGTTGCTCTTGCTTTGAGCCTTCGTTCAGGTTGGTTGAAGTATGGTTTTGATTATAGTCCAGGTTGTTTCCGGACTGCTCATTTCTATTTTCCATAATATTAGGTTTGACAGAAAAGGCTATCGAATCCGACAGCCTTTTCTTTGTGTTTAAATTCGATTATTTAGCTAATCTAAAGGATATTATAAACTTTCGGTACCCGGCTCATGACCTACCATACGGCCGGTTGTACGGCCCTGCGGCCGACTTTCAAAATCAGCTTTACCCGGCCCTTTTACCGGAAATTCTTTGTGATTTGGCGGGGTAACATCATTTTGTTCGCTGTACGAAGCATCGTTCCCCCTGTTATGTTGTTGCTGTTCCCTTTGTGGCGCATATCCTGAACCTTCTTGTTCAGACTGGTGCTTTTCAGGAATTTCATTTGGACGATTACCGTTTCCGGAATTTTGCTTGTTATTTTCCATGGCTTTCAGTTTTAAATTGATAACCAAATACAAGCTATAATCATGCCAAAGGAAATTTTATTAACAGAAAGGAAAATACAGCCCTCCTCTAAATCTCTCCCGGGAGGGGGAAACTTTAATAATGCTATTAAAACTGAAGTTCTCCCTTCCGGGGAGAGTTTGGGTGAGGCTTATACATTCACCGGAAACAGCTCACGAATTTTTGCCAGCGCATAATCAATTTCCTCTTTGGTGGTGTACTTAGAAAAAGAGAACCTTACTGACGGGCGTGTAGCACTGGCACCAATCGCGGTAAGCACGTGCGAGCCAATATCTGTACCCGAACTGCATGCGCTGCCTCCTGAAGCCGAAATACCAGCTATGTCCAGGTTAAATAATAACATGTCGGCCAGTTCCGTATCGGGGAAGGATACATTTAAAACGGTATATAAGCTTTTATCGGCATCGGTTTCACCGTTGAATTGAACACCCGGTACCAACTCTTTTAACTGCTCCATCATATAAGTTTTTAAGCCTTGTATGTGTTGCTGATGCTCACCCATTTCTGCATAAGCCATTTCCAACGCTTTGGCTAACCCTACTATGCCGTAAACATTTTCGGTACCACCACGCATATTGCGTTCCTGCGAACCGCCATAGATTAAAGGTTTTATTTTAACTTTATGATTAACATGCAAAAATCCAACTCCTTTAGGGCCATGCAGCTTATGTGCGGCACAAACCAAAAAATGAACTTTTAACTTACCTAAATCATGCGGGTAATGGCCCATAGTTTGCACCGTATCACAATGAAAAATAGCGTTATACTGTTCGCAAAGCTCGCCTACCCTTTCAATATCTGTTAGCGTACCTATTTCGTTATTGGCATGCATTAATGATACAAAGCTACGCTCGTTATTTTGCAGCAGCTCTTCCAGGTGAGCATAATCTACATTCCCCTTATCATCGGTATTCACAAAGCTTAATTTGATAGTTCCTGCTTTTTCAAGTGACTCAAAAGTATGCAATACCGCATGATGCTCTAACCGGGTAGTGATAGCATGGGTTATTCCGTTATCAATTATGCCACACCGGATGGCCGTATTGTCTGCCTCGGTGCCGCTACTGGTAAAAAATATCTCCGCAGGTGAAGTATGCAATAAGTTAGCAACCGTTTTGCGTGCCTTTTCAATTAATGACCGTGCTTCCCTGCCGTGCGCGTGTATAGATGATGGATTACCAAAATTGGTTTCCATTACCTTGTACATTTCTTTCATCACTTCGGGGGCAAGTGGTGTGGTAGCAGCATTATCTAAATAAACACGCATAGTATAATTATTGAATGAGGGAATTGTCTGAACCTTAATTTCTGGAATTACCGAATTGAATCTTATTCTGGCAATTCTACAAATTTTTTTAATTCGAGTTCAGACAACCTATCTTAATTTTAAAATCTCTTTTATATCAGCAATGATCTTGTTCGCCAGGTTATTCGCAACTGTTTCTGAGTCGCCTTCCGAATAAATACGGATAATAGGTTCCGTATTTGATCTGCGCAAATGTACCCATTGTTTATCAAATTCTATTTTCAAGCCGTCGATAGTAGAATGGGGCTGTGCTTTGTACTTTTCTTCTACTTTAATTAGCAAAGCATCAATATCCATTTCGGGCGTTAGCGTGATCTTATTTTTAGATATAAAATAACCCGGATACGAGCTTCTTAAGGTAGAAATGGTTTTGCCATATTTAGCCAGATGCGTTAAAAACAAAGCAATCCCGGCTAAGGCATCACGACCGTAATGCAATTCGGGATAAATTACTCCGCCGTTACCTTCGCCGCCTATTACCGCATTAACTTCTTTCATTTTATTAACTACATTAACCTCACCTACTGCGGCCGCATGGTACTCGCCGCCTGCCTGCTCGGTCACATCGCGCAATGCACGGGTTGACGACAGGTTAGATACGGTATTCCCTTTGGTATTTTTTAAGATATAATCAGCAACGGCAACCAGCGTATATTCCTCGCCAAACATATTGCCGTCTTCGCTTACAAAGCAAAGGCGGTCCACATCCGGGTCAACAGCTATACCCAGGCTTGCATTTTTAGCTACTACTTCTTTGGATAATGCGATCAGGTTCTCAGGCAATGGTTCAGGGTTATGTGAAAAATTACCATCCGGCTCACAAAATAATTTATAAACCGTTTTCACACCTAACGCTTCCAACAAGGCGGGTACAAATATGCCACCTGTTGAGTTAACGCAATCTATTACTATTTTAAAATCAGCTTTAGCTATGGCTTTAACATCCACTAAAGGCAATGCCAGGATCTGATCTATATGTTTTTGCAGATAGGTATCATCATTTACCACTTTACCCAGATCATTCACATCCGCATATACAAAATCACTACTTTCGGCAATTTCTAACACCTCTTTACCATCGGCGTCATTTATAAACTCACCTTTTTCATTAAGCAATTTAAGGGCATTCCATTGCTTTGGGTTGTGGCTGGCCGTTAATATAATACCGCCTGCCGCTTTCTCCAACGGTACGGCTATCTCTACCGTGGGCGTGGTAGACAGGCCCAGATCAACCACATCAATACCCAGGCCCTGTAGCGTACCTATAACCAGGTTATTCACCATGCTGCCTGATATACGGGCATCGCGGCCAATAACAATTCTTTTTATTCCTGATTTTTTTACTGCCCAGCTACCATAAGCCGATGTGAATTTTACAATATCTACAGGTGTAAGTCCGTCACCTGCCGCACCACCTATGGTGCCCCTAATTCCTGAGATTGATTTTATGAGTGTCAAAATATAAGTATTTGTACTACAAAAGTAAATAATTAAACCATTAACGGCGCAATTGCCCTATTAGTTTTGACCATGAATTTATTGGTTATCTTTGTTGCTCAACACCAAATAATTTTAATTACCCAATGCCCGATATCCTATTACAATTAGACCGGCATCTGTTTCATTTTATTAATCACGATCTGTCTAATCCGTTTTTTGATACCCTGATGCCTTACCTGCGTAATCCTAAATTTTGGATCCCCTTGTATATTTTCATTATCGGGTTTTGCTGTTACCGTTATAAAAAAACCGGTGTTATTATTGTTGTGTGTTTAGCATTAGCAGCAGGCTTTGCCGATTTTACAAGCGCCAGCATTATCAAGCCGTTGGTTAAGCGCGCACGCCCCTGCCGCGACCCGGTAGTATCAGCCACCGACATTAGCCGTGTAGATTGCGGAACAGGCTATAGCTTCCCATCTACCCATGCTACAGACCACTTTGCCATGGCCTTTTTACTTATCCTCCTGTTTTATAAAAAATGGCGCTGGATAATTCTATGGGCCATATTATGGGCAGGTGTAATTTGCTTTGCACAGGTGTATGTGGGCGTGCACTACCCTATTGATGTAATTTGCGGCGCCATTTACGGCATACTGGTAGGAACCTCATTTGCCTTTATATTTAAAAAATTAGAACCACAATTTTAATGGAAGCCTGGAAAATTATCCTGTTATTCTCATGCGCGTTTTTTG
>DASWOZ010000311.1:0-3276 GCA_036398535.1 Mucilaginibacter sp.
AAAATTGACCGGGCAATCTTTAAATCAATTGGCGGCTTTCCGTAATTCGCATATTGGCTTCGTGTTCCAGTTTCATTATTTACTACCTGAGTTTAGTGTATTGGACA
This sequence comes from Mucilaginibacter sp., assembly GCA_036398535.1. Taxonomy (GTDB): domain Bacteria; phylum Bacteroidota; class Bacteroidia; order Sphingobacteriales; family Sphingobacteriaceae; genus Mucilaginibacter. Next base: position 108 of record DASWOZ010000311.1, read on the forward strand.
ATATTATGCTGCCTGCTTTAAAGCTCAATAAAAAAAGCAGGGAAGAAATACAGGAAGATGCCTACAATAATTTAAAACTGCTTGGCTTACCAGAGCAGGCGTTGAAATTGGCCAGTAAATTGTCTGGCGGACAGCAGCAAAGGGTGGCCATTGCCCGCGCGTTGATCAATAGTCCCTCAATTATAATGGGAGATGAACCTACGGGGAACCTTGATTCAAAAAACACCAACATTGTATTTGATATTTTTAAAGAATTGGCTCACGAGCGTGGACAAACCATTATCACAGTAACCCACGATGAAGACTTTGCCCGTAACAGCGACCGGGTAATTGAACTAAGTGACGGGCATATAGTAAAATAGTACCACTTAAAGAGCGATGTCAATCTGTGATAAAATATTGCAAAACGCTGAAGGGGAAATGACCATGTACCCTCCATGTCATTGCGAACGAGGGGAATGCCATGGAGTTGAGCGGTGAAGCAATCTCGTTGCCTGCTAATCGTGCGACGAGATTGCTTCGTCGTGCCATCGCTTAACCCTAGCGGCTTCTCGCAATGACATAACGTATAGAATAGATCTGTCATGGGTAGGATAGCGAAGAATCTTATAAAATCGACAGGCGCCTAATTGAAAGACCGGCGACTTACCCATGATGTATTGTGCTGATTATAAGATTGATGAAAAAAAGAATTGACAACTTTTTAAAAGTTGTCAATTCTAACGCTGGCTAAACTGCTATGAATAATTAATATTATGTCATTCCCTATTTATAATTCCGTGGGATTTGATAACTCAGGATGACGATCTATTTACTGATTTACCCTAAATAACTCTGCACAAATTCGTCACTCTTTATAGCCACAATAATATCATTGATAGCCAATTTTAGGGGGGACTCATTATCATCAATAGCGCTGGATACATCTTCTAATTCATCAGCATAGTTAACGGCTTGCTCTTCATCATCAAAAAGCATTACCACATTACCGGTTTCTTCATCAATTCCGTTTGGCGGTTTTGGTAAATTTTCATTTTCAAATGACGAAAAGGTAAGTTGCCCTGATCCGGTTGATGGTATGTTGATACGTAACATGATGGTTTATATTTATTTGATGAACGTTTTATAATTGCCAATGTTTGTATTATTACATTTAATTAATTGTCAGCCTTACGAAGTTTTTAAAACTTCGTAAGGCTTTAACAGGACAAAAGCATTAAAATAATACCCGTTAAAAAAACGCCAATTAATTTTGGCTAATTAATATGCTTATCAAAAATACAATTTTGAAATACGCAGCGCTTTAAGTATTTTAAAGCGGCCATAATTTGCCGTTAAACGGGTAATGTCAAATACAAAAACCGAGCAGTTAAAACGTGTTTTAAAACCCGTACACCTATGGGCAATAGCTGTAGGTTTGGTTATATCCGGCGAATATTTTGGCTGGAATTTGGGTTGGGCTGTTTCAGGTACTATTGGTTTCCTGATTGCTACGCTCATCATCACCCTAATGTACGTTACCTTTATTTTTAGCTATACGGAATTAACGGCAGCTATTCCTCATGCCGGTGGCGCGTTCGCGTATGCTTACCGGGCTATGGGGCCTTTTGGCGGATTAATTGCCGGCTATGCTACTCTTATTGATTTTCTGTTCGCTACACCTGCCATTGCATTTGCTTTGGGTGCTTATCTACATTTTTTATATCCAGCTATACCGGTGTTGTATTCGGCCCTGTTTTTTAACGTGGTGTTTATTGGCATCAATGCTTTGGGGGTAAAAGAATCTGCCTCGTTCTCTGTATTCATTACCATTTTAGCAGTTGCCGAATTGTTGCTATTTATGGGCGTGATCTCTCTTCATTTTAAAATGAGCAATTATCTAAGTCACCCTATGCCTTTTGGCTGGACGGGTATATTTGCCGCTTTGCCTTATGCGGTTTGGTTCTATCTGGCGATAGAGGGTGTAGCAATGGTTGCCGAGGAAGTTAAAGATCCAAAACGCAATATCCCCAAAGGATATATATCAGGCTTGGTAACATTGGTGCTTTTAGCTTTAGGCGTAATGGTATTAACAGGTGGTATTACCGATTGGCGCAAACTAAGCACTATTGATTATCCCTTACCCGAGGCTATAGCCATTGTGTTAGGTGCAACTAACGGCCTGACAAAAATATTTGCCAGTATAGGCCTGTTTGGGTTAATAGCTTCATTTCATGGCACTATTCTTTCATCCTCAAGGCAAGTGTTTGCTATGGCACGCAGCGGTTATTTACCACGGTTCTTATCAGCCGTAAATCATCAGTTTAAAACACCGCATTGGGCTTTAATAACAGGCGGGGTGATCAGCTTTATAGCACTTTACAAATTTGACACTAACCAGGTTATTGTACTGTCAGTAATGGGTGCAGTTTTAATGTATATGATGAGTATGATCAGCTTATTCATATTACGTGTTAAGGAGCCCGATTTGGAACGATCATTCAGATCGCCGTTTTATCCTGTGTTTCCGGCGATAGCGCTCTTAATATCAGCAGTTACGCTGTTTGCTATGATCTATTATAATTTAAAATTAAGCATTTACTTTTTTGCGGGATTGGCCATAGCAATATTAGTATTTATATTAATGGGCAAGCATAAAGTAAACATAACAGATGACGTTTTATTGGAAAAGCAATAATGGCATATAAACATACCATCGGCAATAAAACTTACCGGTTTAATGATTTGAAGACATTGCTGGCCAAAGCCTCGCCATATCGATCGGGCGATGAACTGGCAGGTTTATGTGCCGAAAGTTATGAGGAACGTGTAGTAGCTCAAATTACCCTGGCTGATGTGCCTTTAAAAACTTTTTTAAATGAAGCTATTATTCCTTATGAAAAGGATGAAATAACCCGGCTGATTATTGACGGACATGATAACAAAGCATTTGAACCTATCAGCAGCTTAACCGTTGGCGGTTTTCGGGATTGGTTGTTGAGTAATGAAACAGATACTGCCGTATTAAAAAAAGTCGCGCCGGGCATCACGCCAGAAATGGCGGCATCCGTATCCAAGTTAATGCGTAATCAGGACCTCATCGCGGTAGCAAAAAAATGCGAGGTGATAACCTGTTTCAGGAATACGATAGGTTCAAAAGGCCATTTTTCTACACGTTTACAGCCAAATC
>DASWOZ010000312.1:0-9364 GCA_036398535.1 Mucilaginibacter sp.
TAATAACCACCAATAATTACCCTGATATTTTCTGCTAAAGAAATATAAAGCAGTCAATATTCCTAAAGCTCCCCCGTGACTCGCCAGTCCCTGATAGCCGATGATCTTAAAATACGGATAAAACCGGAACGGCAGAATTACCTCTAACAGATGGTGCCTGTAATAATTAAAATCATAAAACAGGCAATGTCCCAATCTTGCCCCAATGACAGTGCCCAATACAACATACACTGTCAATTTATCTAAAAACGAACTCCCTATATTTTCCTTTCGAAAACGTTTTTTCAGGATGAGGTAGCTTAAAATGAAACCTGTTAAAAACAACAGGGAATACCACCTGAGCGCAAAAAAGCTAAGGTCAAAAAGGTAAGGATCAGGATTCCAGATGATATAAGTTAGCATTGGTAGTTTATTATATTGAATGGGAACTGAAACAATTTCTCAGCATTTTTTCAAACCCTTCCGGTTTCAGGTCTTTTCCTATAAATACGATGCGGCTGTTTCTTACCTCATTTTTCTTCCACTTGTTGCCTGTGCTAATCGCCGTGTCTGTAGCAACGGATTGCACAATGATCCTTTTATCCTGTTCATCAGCATAGATAATACCCTTTACCCGGTAAATATCCTTTGCCTGGAAATTTAAAAACACCATCAGGCGATGTTCTAAAACCCGTAGATTAAAGGGTTCAGAAAAATTAAAACTCAGGGATACCAGGTCATGGTGCCGGTGTGCATCATGTTTCTGCGCAGCAGAAGTTAAATAAAACTTCCTTTTGGTTATTGGCGGAAGCATATTCCTTTCAAAACCGAAAATTTCCTGGAAAGGATAATTATCTTTTTTGCCAGACAGCACCTCCGCAAGCGGATTGATCTTTTTCAACAGGCTTTTCAGGTTGCCCAATTGTTCCGGTTCAATCAGGTCAGTTTTGGTGATCAGGATAATATCGCTGAAACTAATCTGTTTTCTGGCTTCCTCTGTTACCTGAAGCTGCCCTTCAATATGCCGTGCATCAACCAAACAAATTACTCTTTGTAACTGGTAATAATTTCCGATGGAGGGGATCGTCAGAAAAGGAGAAGCTATCGCGGCCGGATCGGCAATGCCCGTTGTTTCGATAACTACTTCATCAAATTCATTTTTTCTACTCCAAAGCATTTCCAGCAAGCTATAAAAATCATCGCTGAGGCTGCAGCAAAGGCAACCATTGCTCAATTCATAAATGCTATCATCAGCACCTACAATTAGCTCGCCATCTATCCCGGCTTCTCCAAATTCATTCTCAATAACAGCCAGTTTACGGTCTTTTTGATACGCAATCAGGGCGTTTAAAAAAGTGGTCTTTCCCGCGCCCAAAAATCCGGTAATAATGGTTACCTGCCTTACATCCACTCTGCTCATACCCTTACCTTTTCCCTGGCTATATAAAACCAGCTTAATACGTTTTCATAATGATGTTTGCCATATAGCTGGATAAAGCTTTCTGTATAACTGTCATTTTTGTTTTCTAACGCCGTTATCCGGCTTTCAATAAACGCAGCATCGGGTTTGATGCCGCAGGCCACCGTAATACAACGGTACCATTCATTATAATCCTGAGGTATCATATTCAAAATATTTGTATCCGTTCTGATCTTTGAGCAAAGATACATGAATAATCCACAAACGCAACAAAGTTGCTTTTGTGGATTATTTAATTACTTTTGTACCTAAAAAGCTGAAGCGATATTTATATGAATAAATTACCCGTTACCGTACTAAGCGGTTTTTTAGGCGCAGGTAAAACCACCCTGCTGAACCACATTTTACACAATAAGGAAAATTTGCGTGTTGCCGTTATTGTAAATGACATGAGTGAAGTGAATATTGATGCGCAATTGATTACAAAGGAAAAAACGTTATCCCGGACGGAAGAAAAATTAGTTGAAATGAGCAATGGCTGCATTTGCTGTACCTTACGGGAAGACCTGATGATAGAAGTAGAAAAACTGGCTAAAGAGAACCGCTTTGATTATTTGCTGATAGAAAGTACCGGTATATCCGAGCCGGTGCCCATAGCACAAACGTTTACTTTTGTGGATGAAGAGGCCGGGATTGACCTGAGCAAGTTTTCACGATTGGATACTATGGTAACCGTAGTAGATTGTTTTAACTTTTATAAGGACTTTGGCAGCGCAGAACGATTGCTGGACAGGGAACTGGTGGAGGACACAAACGACCAGCGGACGATTGTCAACCTGTTAACCGACCAGATCGAATTTGCAAATGTGGTCATTTTGAATAAAACAGACCTGGTGAGCGCCGGTGATCTTGGCCTGCTGGAAGCGCTGATCAAAAGGTTAAATCCCGAAGCCCGGGTTATTCATGCTCATTTTGGTAAAGTAGCCCCACAGGAGATATTGGATACCGGCCTTTTTGATTTTGAAAAGGCATCCCGGGCTGCAGGCTGGATTAAAGAACTGGAGCAGGAACATACACCTGAAACAGAAGAATACGGGATAAGCTCGGTCGTGTTTCGTTCAAGAAAACCATTTCATCCGCAACGTTTCTGGCATTGGCTCAATGAAGACTTCCCGGTTAATATTATTCGTTCCAAAGGCATGTTCTGGATCGCGTCCAGGCCGGATGATGCGCTAAACTTTTCGCAGGCAGGTGGGTCAAGCCGCCTGGAACAGGCGGGCCTATGGTGGGCCAGTATGCCGTATGCAGAACGCCTACAATATGCAGATTACCATGAAAACAAGGAATATATTGAAAAGAAATGGACTAAGGATTGGGCTGACCGGATGAATGAACTGGTTTTTATCGGTCAGGATATGGACAAAGCGCTTTTATTACAGGATCTGGAAGATTGCCTGCTCTCTGAAACAGAAATTGAGGAATACAAAATGGGCAAAAAGTTCACAGATCCTTTTCGAATAAGTATTTAATAAAAGCGCATCCACCCTCGTTACGCGAAGGAAAAAGGCGGCGAGTGACGCTGAATCGGGTCGGGTAAACGAAACGCGACAGGTTACCAAATGATTAACCCACAAACTGTTCAAATCCTCTGTTTAACCATTTGCTTTGGCCTGCAAAGGGGCAAATAGTAGAGCATTACGAACTTAAAACGGCAGGAAAATTGAATAATAATTACCATATTGCAACATCGATGCATTATTGAATATCATTATTAATTACTTATATTAGTTTATGAAAAAGTTGTCAGCCTTACTATTCGTTTCAATTTTTACACTGCACTTATCGGCGCAGCAAACACAAAAACCCATGTTATATGGAAGCAGCTGGATGGCTATTACCGGGAAACCGATGGCCGCTACAGCTGGCTCCATGATCTTTCAGCAGGGTGGCAATGCGGTTGACGCGGCTTGTGCTATGCTTGCTGCTACCTGCACAATGTGGGATACTTTAAGCTGGGGAGGCGAAACACAGGCACTGATCTATGATCCTAAAACAAAAAAGGTAATTGCTATTAATGCTATGGGGGTGGCACCAACGGGCGCCACGGCAGAATTTTTTAAAAGCAAAGGATATAATTTCCCGCCCGAATATGGCCCTCTGGCGGCAACTACACCAGGTACTCCCGGCGGGTTAATTTTTATGCTGATGAATTATGGTACAATGAGCCTGGCACAGGTGTTGGCGCCTGCCATGCATATGGCTGCGGGTTATGCTATAGAGGCGCAGGGCGCCAATACCATAGAGAAGGATAAGGAAATGCTGAAACAATGGCCTTACAGCAAAAAAACATTCCTTACCCATCCGGGTGAAAAGCGCGAAGCGCCTGAACCGGGCGAATTTTTTGTACAAAAGGATTTGCTGGCAACGCTAACCAAAATGGTGGATGCTGAAAAAGAAGCCCTAAAAAAAGGGAAAGGCCGTAAAGAAGCCCTGATGGCTGCTTATGATCGCTTTTACAAAGGCGATATAGCGCGTGAATTTGTACGTGGCAGCAAAGAGCAGGGTGGTTTGATTACGATGGAGGATTTGGCAAAGTGGAAACCGGTACAGGAAGAGCCGCTAATGGTAAACTACAAGGGGATTGATGTTTACAAACTACAACAATGGACACAAGGCCCGGTTATGCTGCAGGCGCTGAATATATTAGAAAACTTTGATCTTAAAGGCATGGGTTACAACAGCGCCAAATATATCCATACCGTTTACCAGGCCATGAACCTGGCGTTTGCCGATCGTGATTTTTATTATGGCGACCCTTATGCTAACCCTAATGAACCCATGAAGGGCCTGTTAAGCAAGGCATATGCAAAACAACGTGCGGGCCTTATTCAGTATGACAAGAATGATGTGCATATTGGGCCGGGTAATCCTTATCCTTTTGAAGGAAAGTCAAATCCTTACGTACAATTGTTAAAAAGCAGGGGCTTTGAAATGGATACTACCCAACGGAACTTTGCACCTACGCACGATTTAGGGATGAATAATACGCCCAAAGAAATATATGAGGACAGGTTATGGCGTGGTACAACTTCGATAGAAGCCGCGGATAAAGACGGCTGGGTAGTATCGGTAACGCCAAGCGGCGGCTGGCAGCCAGCCTGCATTGCCGGTAACACCGGCGTAGGGATGAGTCAGCGGATGCAAAGCTTTGTGCTTGACTCTACTATAAACCCCTTTAATGTGGTAGCGCCGGGTAAAAGGCCGCGCGTAACCTTATCTCCATCGTTGTTTATGAAAGATGGAAAACCATTTTTATCGGCAGCCGTGCAGGGTGGAGATACACAGGATCAAAACCTGTTACAATTCTTCCTGGATATAGTAGAATTTGGCATGACTGTGCAAAAAGCTACAGAAGCACCAAATATTAATACTAACCAGCTATGGCTTTCATTAGGTGGAACAAAAACTACGGACCGTGAGCCTAAACCCGGGCAAATATTAATAAACACGAGCATAAAAGAAGCGGTACGAAATGAGCTTAAAAAAATGGGCTATACATTAAGTTTTTCTGAACGTACCAGCGGGCCAATCAACGCCGTATATTTCGATTCGAAACATGGAACCTTCCAGGGTGGCTCAAGTAACCACGGTGAAGATTATGGAATTGGTTGGTAAAAAGATTTAATCAAAGATTATTGTACAGCCCGGTTGATTTTAAAAACCAACCGGGCTATTGTTGATGCTTGTTGAAAATCAAATTATTATTTTTAAATTAGCAACAATGTTGCTAATAATAATGCAATAAGATTGCTTTTTATAATTTGATAATCCAACTATGCTGATCAATTGCTTATGCGCTTTGTTTATGTGTTTTTCCGGCTATCATCTGCAAGATACCTTCTTTAGCAAAAGCCATGTTTCAACACCAGGAATGATGGCGGGTAAAGTTTGGTTTAAATACTTTATTGGCATCCTTATCCCTGTACTTATAATATGGTTATTTACTTTTTTATTCTTTTACATCCATTATTTTTCTATTGGCAACGAACTGTATACTAATATATCTGTTGGCGCATACGCTTTTATTTCGTCGCTGGCTGCCGTACTATTGGTATTGATAGTTGTTAATCAAAACAGGCGCCGAAACGGTTTGGACGATCTGAACGGCGGATTTTCGATGAAGCATCTGCTGGCTGTTGTTTGCTTTATTCTTCCGCTGGAATTTGGCATACAACCCTGGATACTGGGACAAAGCTATAATCCGGATATATCGTTATTTGCCCGCAAGGCTTTTTACCCGGCTTTATTTTTTCTCACAGGTGCTTGCATTTCAATCATAAGTTACCTGGTTTTACCTGCAAGGTTCAAACCTGCAGGAATAAGCAAAATAAATAAATCCTTAAATGGCTTGCTGTTTGTCCTGATATTTGTATTGATAGGCTATGAACTTTCCGGGCTGCTTTATATGGCCGTTCATTCAGAAAAAACGAGTATGTTGCGGCTGATTGTTGAAGGAACCTTTACATTCATCGTGCTTTGCAGCCTTTACCTGCTGGCCAAAGCACAGTAGTTAAGCGGCCGTGCTTTTTTTATTGCATTTAGGGCAAAGTCCGGTGGCATAAATTGATACCGCTTCTGTCTTAAAACCTTCCGGAACAACCACGCCGGGAAGGTGCTGATCATCCAGGCAGTAAACATTTTTACAAACGGTGCAATTAAAATGCAGATGTTCGTCGTGATGATGATTTTCCTCACAATCAGACGAGCACATCGCGTAATTAGCGGTGCCGCTCAAATCAAAAACCTTGTGGATAATACCTTTTTCTTCAAACGCATTCAATATGCGGTAAAGCGTTACACGGTCAACATCACCTAACACCCCTTCCAGATCCGGTTGAGAAGTAGCCACATTCTTGGAAGCAAGCATAGACAAAACACGCAGGCGTGAAGATGTTTTCTTCAGCTGATGTTTATCCAGCAAGTCCTCAAATTGATAGTTGTTTTTTTTATTAGCCATGTCAGCTGCAATGATGAAAAAATCATTGTAAGCAAATTTAAATATAATTAAGCAAATCAAAAAATGTTGTTCACACTCATGACCGGCCGCAGACAAATTAGTATATCTATTTTTTTACAAACATAAATGCAATAATGTTGCAGTATAATTGCATCTTTGATGCATTAACTGCATCTAATGTTCAGATTTATTATAGTATTAACGGCTATTGTTATATTAAGTAACACAGCATCACACGGTCAGGATAAAAAAAACGGAGCTTTTTATACAGTTAACGGAACGATAACGGACGCATCGGCAAAAACCCCGCTTATTGCCGCCTCCGTTGCGGAAGCAGGGACTTCAATCGGGCAGTTAAGCGATGTTAAGGGCCAATACAGTTTAAAATTATCGGGAGGTGAGGTTCATATCCGTTGTGCCTATATAGGCTACGCCACAGTAGATACTACTTTTATTTTGACCAAAAATATTCATCTCAATTTTTCTTTAAATCCTTTGCCCAATAACCTGGCGCAGGTGAATATTCAATCCGCGCAGATCGAGCATAAAGAGATCGCTACGCAAGCGCTGGCCGTTTTACAAGGAACCGAACTGGAAAGAACAAGGGGATTAAGCCTGGGCGATGCCTTGAAATCTATTACGGGTGTTACTACTTTTCAAACAGGCCCGTCTATTGCCAAGCCTATTATTCATGGCCTTACCAGTAACCGGATTCTGATCATGAACAACGGTGTACGTTTAGAGGCGCAGCAATGGGGATCTGAGCATGCACCCGAAATAGATCCTTTTATTGCCAATAAACTAGAGGTTATTAAAGGCGCTGCGGGCATTCGTTACGGTTCTGATGCTATAGCAGGGGTAATTTTAGTCGCACCTAAAGAATTGCCGACCACGCCAGGAACAATGGATGGTGAAGTGAATGCGGTAGGCATGACCAACAGCCGTCTTGGGGCTTTTTCGGGTATGTTAGAAGGCGCTTTCGGGAAAAAATTAGCTGGCTTGAGCTACAGGATACAGGGCAGTTATAAACGGGCAGGTAATACCAGTACAGCCAACTACATCTTAGGGAATACCGGGCTCAGCGAAAATGATTTTTCTGCCGCAGTACAATATTATCATAAAAATTATGGCCTGGAAGTTTATTACAGTGACTTTAATACCAAACTTGGTATCATGTCAGGCACGGAAGTAGGTTCTATATCCGATCTGATTCTGAGAATATCCGAGCCGGCGCCTTTTCCCCCGGCCTCCTTCAGTTATTTTATTGACCGGCCTTACCAAACCGTAAATCACTCTACGTTAAAAATAAAAGGCTTCTGGAATTTTGATAACGACCATAAGCTGGAGGTTCAGTATGCCAACCAGGTCAATACACGACAGGAGTTTGACCTGCTGTCCTTTTCGCCCAGCCTGGCCCCTGCATTATACCTGCAAATAAAAACGGCTACAGGCGATATAAACTATGAACATAAAGAAGGTGATTTTTCGGGTTCTATTGGTTTGAGTGGAATGAACCAGGGGAATGTCAGGATGTATGAATACCTGATCCCCAACTTTGTAGACAATGATGGCGGCGCTTATATCCTTGAAAAATATAAGCATGAAAACTGGTTACTTGAAGCAGGTATAAGATATGATTACCGGTCGTTAGTAGCTTATAAATTTAATGATACGGTAGCTAAGATCGAAAGAGTACCGACCCATTATCAAAGCCCAAGCACCACTTTGGGCGCTACTTATAGCATTACAGACAATTTTAAAATAAGCGGTAATTATAGTTCTGCCTTCCGTGCACCTACAGTTAATGAGCTTTATTCAAACGGGGTGCATCAAACCCTTATATCTTACGAAGTAGGCGACCCTAACTTACAAACGGAAAAGGCCAATAATTTCAGTGTAAACTTAAATTATACTTCCAGTTGGTTTTTGGCTGATGTACAGGCCTATTATAACCATATTAACAACTTCATTTTTTTACAGCCAAGCGGCCAATATATCCGTGTACAAAGCGGCTCGCTGCTGGAGTTTAATTATACGCAGGCCAACGTATTTTTTAGGGGGATAGACCTTGGCTTCATTATTAAACCTACCGATTCATTAGATATTAACTCTAAAAGTTCACTGATCTACGGCTATAACAAATCGCTAAACGATTACCTGATCTATACGCCGCCTACCCGTTTGCAAAACGGTATAACTTATCATTTTGGCAATATAGGCGCTTTTAAAAATGTATCACTTGGCGCAGAAAATTTGTATGTGGCAAAGCAAACCAAGGTGCCGCTTAACCAGGATTACGCACCGCCGCCTGGAGCATATAGCTTATTTAATGCACACCTGGGTTTTAAACTGCTGATGGGTAAAACTTACGCTGATGCTGACCTGGCTGTAAACAACCTGACAAACGTAAACTACAAAGACTATCTGGATAGATTCAGATACTTCGCAGCAGAGCCCGGCAGAAACATCATCCTTAGGCTAAGGGTCCCGTTCAAAATAAAATAGTAAATAATAAATAGTTAATAATTAAATCAAAAACCCATGTTAAAATTAAAACACGCCATGTATGTGCTGTTAGGAACAGCAGCCTTACTTTATGCAGGTTGCAGCAACAAGGCCGAGCAGGCTGTTGCGCCGACCATTGCTAATGAAACCATTACTTCCGCTTCTTTAAAACTAACTAACCAAGCCAATTCTGCGGATACGACATCCTGTACCTACAATTTTCATGTAGACAACAGCGGCAACGTTACCTCCACAGATTCGACAGTGTTAAACCTGAAAGCAAATGCAAAATACAATGTCCAGGTTTATATGCTTGACCAAACACAAAAACCGGTTTTTGTAGTATCTGATGAGATCAAAGAGCGGGCAAATTATCACTTGTTTTTCTTCCAGCCAACGCCAATATCTGTGGCTAACCAGGTTACAGGCACTACTTCACCTTA
>DASWOZ010000313.1:0-2080 GCA_036398535.1 Mucilaginibacter sp.
TAACCGATGGCGATTTAAACGCGCCGGCCAATGAAAACGCTTCGGCTATAAATGCAGAAAACCCAGGCAAACCCAAGGATGCAAAAAACGCGATCATGATAAATACGGTATAACGCGGCATCAGGCTGCCCAATCCTTTAAAATGATAAACCTCGCGGTCATGTACCCGGTTGTAAACCACGCCTACCAAAAAGAACAGCATAGTAGACAAAAATCCGTGACTTACCATTTGCATCACCGCGCCGCTAATACCCTCGGCGGTTTGTGAGGCTATGCCTAACAAAACAAAACCCATTTGCGATACGGATGAATAAGCGATCAACCGCTTCAGATCGCGCTGTGCCAAAGCATTAAACGCGCCGTACAAAATAGAGATAACGCCTAATAACCCTAACCAGAAAGTACCCGACGAGGCGACATCCGGAAATATGCTGATACAGATACGAATGATTCCATAACCGCCAATTTTCAACAGTATGCCTGCCAAAATAATAGATACCGGTGTTGGTGCTTCCACGTGCGCATCCGGCAGCCAGGTATGTAACGGAAATACAGGCACCTTAATAGCAAAAGCAATAAAAAGTACTATAAAACCAACTGTACGTGCCGGTAACCCAAAGATCAATGATGGGTTTGTGGCAGAGAATATAGCATCCCGCCCATAGTTTGCCGGGTTCATCATTTGTACCATATTAAAGGTATGATTGCCTGTCGCCGGATCTTTTACCGATAGGTATAAACCTATCATCACCAGCAACATAAACACCGACCCAAACAAGGTATACAGGAAAAATTTGATAGCCGCATATTCCCTGCGCACCCCACCCCACATACCTATCAGGAAATATAATGGCAACAGCATCAACTCATAAAACAAATAAAACAGGAAGAAATCCAGCGAGCAAAACACGCCGATAACCGCCATATCCAATAGCAGGAACAATACAAAAAATCCTTTCAGGTTACTTTTTATCTCCCACGATGCTAATGCGGCGATGACCAACACAAACGAAGTCATCAGCAGTAACGTTACCGATATACCATCAATCCCAACAAAATAATCCATCTGCATTTTGCCCAGGCTGCCCAGGTTAAGGTTTATCCACGGCAGCTTTTGCACAAACTGAAACTGATCTTCGTGCATGATGCCACCATACGCGGGGCCATTTTTAAAATTAAGATATATCCAAACGCTTATGCTTAACTGAACCAATGTAGCAAACAGCGTAATAAATTTAAAACTACCGCGCAAATTAGAAGGCAGTATAGCGATGATCAATCCAAACAGTACGGGTATAAATATTAGTAAGGTTAATATATTCATCAGGTTCAGATCAGTATTTTTAAAATAAACAGGGCCAATATAATTACCAGCATGCTAAATAAATAATATTGAATTTTTCCGCTTTGAAAGCCCCTCGCAAAATTGCCAATACTTTCTACTATTCGCGTAAGCAAATGTATAGTACCATCAATTAAATAATGATCTATCCATGCAGCTATTTTAGCAACAAATAGTGCAGACTTCGGCAGCAGATTAATAAAGCCATCAATCACTTTTTTATCTATCCACCATAATCCACGGCTTAAAGCTAATATTGGTTTTACAATAAATTGGTGGTATGCCTTATCAAAATACCATTGATGATAAGATAGCCGGTACAAAAACCCGCTTTGCGGAAAAGGATGCACCTCGCGTTTTACATAAACAGAATAGCCGGAATAAATAATAAATAAGCTTAAAATATTTACCCCTGCCGGGATAAGCGTATGATAAACGTCTACACGTTCTAAATGGTCTGTTGGTGTTAAGCCACTAAATAGCCAGGCATGCTCATATATTAACGGATTCAATGAAAATACCGGGAACAAACAGGCAATACACAAAAGCATTAACGGCACCCTATTCAACCAGCCCCCATCGCTGATATGCAGTTTTAAATCCGGGTAATTTCTTAATAATTTAAATTCGCCGAAAAATACTTTGATAATTAGCCGGGCCACATAAAAAGCGGTTAGCCAGGTGGTCAGTACCGCGCCAAAAGGGATGACTTTAAATAGCCAGTTTTTATTACCTGCC
>DASWOZ010000314.1:0-1929 GCA_036398535.1 Mucilaginibacter sp.
GGCAAATGGAAAAACTGCGTGGGATACTACCATGCGCACGGTTGCTGATATTATACCCGGCGGTGCATCACGCGATGCTTATGTTGGATACCTTGACAGGGCTGCCAAATACCTGGAAGATCTGAAAGGTAAAAACGGAGAGGCTATCCCTATATTATTTCGCCCGTTCCATGAGCTTACAGGCACATGGTTTTGGTGGTGCAAAAACACCTGCACGCCGGATGAGTTCAAAACGCTCTGGCAGTTTACCGTTGATTACCTGCGTAACAAAAAGAAGCTGCATAACCTGTTGATTGTTTACTCGGTTGCTGATTTTGATTCGGAAGCGGGGTTTATGGAACGGTACCCGGGAGATAATTATGTAGATGTGATAGGTTTTGATAACTATTGCCGTGATAACATTCCACAGTTTCAAAAAAACCTGGATAAACGTTTGGCCTTGCTGGATGTTATTGCAGCTAAACATCATAAACTTGCCAGTCTGGCTGAAACCGGCTATCTGAATATTCCATCAAATGATTTGTGGACTAAGGTATTACTGCCCATTATTTCAAAATATAAAACATCTTATGTACTGCTGTGGCGTAATGCAGGCATGGAGCAATATTTTACACCTTACCCCGGTCAGCAAAGTGCAGATGACTTTAAAAAGTTTGCTGCCGACGGACGTACGGTGTTTCAAAACCGGCTTACCCCGCTGGGAATTTATGGGAGAAAGTTATAGTTAATTGGGTTGGATTGGTTGTGAATGGGGAGATGGATTTTTCTTAATTTAGGCCGGTATGTTAAGGCAATCAAAAGAAGACCGTACACTTAAAGAAAACCTGATGCTGGCATCCTCAACAGCGTTTGTGGCCGGTATTGTTAACGTTACCGGACAGCTTGCTTTTTTGGCTTTCACCACCAATATTACCGGGCATTTTGCCAATTTGGCAAGGCATATTATTGAGCAGAATTACAGGGAGATTATTGTATTTACTGCATGGCTGCTGCTGTTTTTTACCGGGGCCTTTATTTCGAGCTTTATTGTACGATCATACAAACATAGCAGCTATTATAAAGCCCATGCGTTACCAATTATAATTGAGATTGTTGTTTTATTATTTGTGGCAATATATGGCCATAACTTTTACAAGGAAACACCGCTTGAACGTGAAGTGGTAATAGGAGCAATTATATTTTCGATGGGGTTGCAAAATAGTTTGGTATCAACCGTATAAGGCGGGTTGATCAAATCATCACATTTAACAGGATTATTTACAGATTTAGGCGGTGATGTAGCTGAATGGATGCATCCAAAGGAAAAAGAAACACAGGCAGTTAAAAACCGCATTTACATCCGTATAACTATTCTCAGCTTTTATTTGTTAGGGGCAATTATTGGCGGTTACCTGTTTAACATTATTGATTTTACAGTGTTTTACATCGTCCCTACAGTGTTGTTGACCATTTTATATTATGATGTTTCTCCGCTGGCCTTGCATAAGTTGATGAAACTTTTTTCTTCGGAGAAATAGGGTTTCAATATGGTCCATCTAAATACCAATCATATATTGGCCGTAATATGGTAAATTTTGTCGTTTCACTTTTATCGCCAAAGTCTAACATATGTCCCATAGCTTCTTGTATCTTATTCCGGTAAAGGAATATTTTAAGTACTGTAGCAGTATATTCTCGTGCGCTATCATTTTTTACGACCGGTGATTTGAGGTGCGGTATTTTACAATTTGATACATAACTGTAAATAAACGGTAATAAAAATGGCCCGCCCTGCCTGTTTAGCTCATCATCATTTTCCTATCACTCTTAAATGATTTGACAGTAGTACGCAAAGCTTTGATTATAAATTGTGCAGTATCCCCACTAAATACAATATCTACTATTTTATTGGGTTTGCGAATGTTGAACTTTATAAAAATAACAGCCTCA
>DASWOZ010000315.1:0-9203 GCA_036398535.1 Mucilaginibacter sp.
TTATCCACTTGCCACATATCTGCTAATGTAATTAACAGAAAAGCTACAGATAAAATGGTAACATTTATTTTTTGTTTAATAAATGCCCAAAGCAAACCAAAAGCAATGGCAATAAATAGCAAGGATCTGAAAGCATCCATACGAGCCAGCGACTCGCGATCTTGTGCCAATGCATTACCTATTGAACTGGCCGCATTGCTATCACCACGGAACGCTTGTGTAAGTTGATCAATCAGCATTTGGTAGCTACTGCCGCGGAACGAGAAGAATATGCCCGGCACAAGAGCAATAACTAAGGTTATACCGCCGACGATATAGAAGGCTAATAACAACTTTTTCAAAAGTGGCGCTTTGTCGGGTGTATTGATCACTTCTTTTATGGCTAAGAAAGCCAAAATCGGGAAGCATAAAGATGCAATAACCAATATGGATTCAACCGCCCTGAATTTGTTATAAAGTGGGAAATAGTTAAAAAACAGATCAGAAACTAAGGTGAAATTTTTACCGAATGATAGCAGCATAGCTAATATTACCGTTGCCAATAGCCACCATTTGATGCGGTCTTTTACAATGATTAACCCAAATACAAACAGAAAACAAATTGCGGCTCCAAAATACCAGGGCCCCTCCGTAAATGATTTATCACCCCAATAATAAGGCAGTTGCTGTGCAAATTGCTGTGCCTGTGCAGGGTCAACACCTTTATCGGTCAATGCTTTTACAACGCGCGAGTCGTCAACTAATGGTCCGCTGCTTGAACCCCCATATACGTTTGGTATTAAAAAGGTAAATGATTCTGCTACGCCCTGGCTCCACGCATAAGCATAATCTTTTGGTACACCACTGCTGGGTTCGGTAGTGTGTTGCGTTAAATTTGATTGCCCGCGGATGGTATCTTTACCATAATCATAAGTGCTCCATAAAATAGAAGCATTTACAGCAAGTGCCAATACAGTGGCACCGGCCAGGTAAGCAAATGATTTTAAAAACGGCGCGGTGTTTTTTGCTTTTAAAGCATTATATAATTCAACAATTACCAAAATAATTATGGCAAATAGCAGGTAATAGGTCATTTGAATATGGTTCGACCTAATCTCCATAGCCAGGAAAAATGCAGTTAATGATGCTCCTGTTAAATAGTTGCCTCTTAACGTTAATAAGATGCTGGCTATAATAGGCGCAAAGAAGGCGATGGCGTAGGCTTGATTGGTATGCCCCGCAACAATATAAATAATATTATATGAAGAAAACCCTACTGCGATGGCGCCCGCCGCCGCCAGCCATGGATTAAGCTTTAACACACAAAATAAAAAATAGGAGCCTGCCAACAGGATCAGCATAATTGCAACGGGGTCTGGAAATACGGCTTTTACATATTTAAATACCGCAGTGGTGATATTATAAGGATAAGAGGCCCATAGCTGGAAGGTAGGCATACCGCCCAATACCTGGTTGGTCCATAATATAGTAGTATCCTTTGCGCGGTAATCCATGATCTCTTTTTGAGTGGATTCGGCACGCATTACATCATTTTGCCCAAAGGTTTTTCCCTGGAACGAGGGGGTAAAATAAAAAAAGCAGAGCCCGAAGAAAATTGCAATAATGGCAAAGTGTATACCGTTGCGCTTGAACCAGTTATTCATTATGTTTTATTGAATGGATAATTATAATCTTCAAAAATAGAAATTTGAACGAGAATAGGAATTAATATTTAGCGAGGTTATAAGTTTAACGTTAGCATTATCAGCATTGTCCTGTTGATCTGAAAAGAATGAACAGGGCGATTAAAACAACTATGCTAATGATATAGGCAATAATAGTTATTTTATTATATTCTTCATGAAACCTGCGAATGTTAAAGAAATTATAAATAACCAGCCCGGCTACAATAACCCAAAAAAACTGGTTGATGTGTGTGCATGAGGTAAATAGAGAAGTGCTTACCAATATGGTTACATAATTGGCCAGTATAAGCAACATTGACTTGGGCGTATTATTATGATTTCGCCGGCGCTTATATAACTCTTCAGGTATCATGAAAAATTAAATTACTTTATCTCTTCATAATCTACAAATTCCCCTTCAGAGTCGGGAACTGTGTTTTTTTTGCCCTGTGGTACATAATCAACTTTAATGCGGTCGGTCGGTTTTTCGGGGCGGCGATAGTTTTGCTGTTGTTGCTGTTGGCCTTGTTGCGCTTTATTAATTACGCTCTGAAAAAGAAAAGGCAATAAAGTGCGTAACAAACTGCGTATTAAGTATAATACACATATGGCAACAAGCAAATCACGTATTAGTAACATAGTGTTAAAATTAAGCTTACAAATATAAGATTATAACGGCAAAAATGTTTGCTTATGATCTTACGTTATTTTTTGACGGGGCATTGATAGTATTGTTACAGATCAGATACCGGCAAACACAGTTTCCAGATTAAGTTCAAAGCCCGGAAGTATGTTTGTTGTAATAATATCGCCAATGGTCATTAATCTTGATGGTTGATAATGCCCCTCAATTAAAGTGTATTTTAAAAACGTTTTATCCTGTGGGGATATGATCCAATATTCTGTAATGCCCGACTCTTCATAAACCTCATACTTATTGCGTAGTTCCTTTTGATTATTACCGGGCGAAAGTATTTCTACTACAATATCCGGCGCACCTATGCATCCGCGTTTATCCAGTTTTGAAAGATCACATATAACACATATATCAGGTTGCACAACCGTGTATATTTTCTCATTTGAATCACTGGCTGATTTACGTGGTAGCCTGACATCAAAAGGGGCAGCATAGGTTTTGCAGGGCTTGCCTTTTAGGTAATTGTAAATTTCAGTAAATACTACGCCCGAAATATCCTGATGATATAGATTCGGCGCAGGTGTCATCTTAAAAATTTTACCTTTAATCAGTTCCAGTCTGTCCTCAAATGTCCATTGAAGATAATCGGCATAACTATAGGTTTTTGAAAGATCAAGATCTGATAACTGCATTTTAATTTCGGATGTTCAATTTTTAACTATTATTTGTTTTTAACGTTGTTAAAGAGGACTTCGCCGTTTCGAATTCAAACAAATTTAATAATTAATATCTGCACATCTGCATATCCGCGCCAGGGCAAACCCATTAAAAAAATCCGGATTAAAGCAAGGGACAGGGAAGGCGTAACGAATTGTCTTGTTTCGTGTTAACAGGAGGCACCTACGGAGCCCAATATCATGGATTATTCTTCTCTATAAACACGTGGCTCACCCTGGAGCCGGCAATGGCTTATTAAAATATAATGAGTCGAAAAAGTAATTCGGAGGAGTTTTGTGTTTATAGAAAAAAATCAATTTTATTTCGTAATTGGCGGAGAAGACACCCAATGTCATGGATTATTCCTCTCTATAACATGCGGCTCACCCCGGAATCTGCAATGACTTTATTAAAATATAATGAGTCAAAAATGCAACTCCGTTAGGAGTTTCGTGTTTATAGATAAAAATCCCAACCCGGCTCTGGCTCCATGGGAGCCTCCTGAAATATAGATTTGCATCGCTAATAGGACCTCGCATTAGTTTAAATGCGTTTACCCTGATATCCGCACATTAAAACTTCTCTTCCATCATTTTTTCTAATGCGAACATTTCATCACGCAGTTTAGCGGCCAGTAAAAAGTCCATGTTTTTTGCCGCTGCAAGCATGTCTTTTTTGGTGTTATCTATTGATTTTTTCAGATCGGCTTTGGTCATGTATTGCACTATCGGGTCGGCAGCCAGGGTAACCATATCGGTTTCTACATATGCTTTTTGTACGCCGCCTTTAAAGTCGACTACCGAAGTTTGTTCAATAATTTCTTCTCTTGATTTACCTACGGTTAACGGGGTAATACCATGTTCGGTATTATACTTTATCTGTATGTCGCGGCGGCGATTGGTTTCGTCCATTGTGATCTGCATGGAATCGGTAATTTTATCAGCATACATAATTACCCGGCCCCGGTCATTACGGGCAGCACGGCCAATAGTTTGTATCAATGAACGTTCTGAACGTAAAAAGCCTTCTTTATCCGCGTCCAGAATAGCGACTAACGATACTTCGGGCAGGTCCAGTCCCTCACGTAACAAGTTAATACCTATCAGTACATCAAACTCCCCTAAGCGTAATCCCCGTAAAATCTCCACCCGTTGCAGGGTTTTTACTTCCGAGTGAATGTAACGGCATTTAATGCCTAATCGGTCCATATATTTAGCCAATTCTTCAGCCATGCGTTTAGTAAGGGTAGTTACCAGTATACGGTCGCCCATTTTTATGGTTTTGTCTACTTCATCCAGCAGGTCATCTACCTGGTTAATTACCGGGCGAACTTCAATTATAGGGTCAAGCAGGCCGGTTGGGCGTATCACCTGCTCTACCACCACGCCACCCGATTTTTCTAATTCAAAATCGGCAGGGGTGGCACTTACATAAATTGTTTGAGGTGCCAGGCGCTCAAACTCCTGGAAGTTTAGCGGGCGGTTATCCATAGCTGCCGGTAAACGGAAGCCATAATCAACCAGTGATATTTTGCGCGAACGGTCACCACCATACATGGCGCGTATCTGCGGTACGGTTACATGGCTCTCGTCTATTACCATCAGGTAATCGTCCGGAAAATAATCTAATAAACAGAATGGCCTTGCACCCGGCGCGCGACCATCAAAAAACCGCGAATAATTTTCAATGCCAGAGCAATAGCCCAGCTCGCGTATCATTTCCAGGTCATAGTTAACCCTTTCTTCCAGGCGTTTGGCTTCTAAAAAGCGGCCATCGTCAATAAATTGTTTTTTGCGGGTTTCCAGTTCTTCTTGTATCGCCCAGATGGATTGCGTAAAACGCTCGCGTGGGGCTACATATAAATTGGCGGGATAAACCACCATGTGGGTCATTTTTTCTAAAGTTTTCCCGGTGGTTACATCAAAGGTACTTAGCTCTTCAATATCATCGCCAAAAAACGAGATGCGGTAAGCATGGTCCATATAAGCCGGAAAAATATCAACCACATCACCTTTTACACGGAAGGTACCTCGCTTAAAGTCGGCTGTGGTGCGGCCGTATAAAATCTCCACCAATCGATGTAAAAAAGCATTGCGGCTAATACGTGTACCCACCGCGAATTTAAATACCGAATTGGCAAAATCCTCGGGGTTCCCCATACCGTAAATACAGGATATGGATGATACCACGATCACATCCCGCCTGCCCGACATTAATGCCGAGGTGGTGCGCAAACGCAATTTTTCTATTTCCTCGTTTATCTGCAGGTCTTTTTCAATGTAGGTGTTGGTGGTAGGTATAAAGGCCTCGGGCTGATAATAATCGTAATATGATACAAAGTAGTTGACCGCGTTTTCCGGAAAAAACTGTTTGAACTCGCCATATAACTGCGCCGCCAGGGTTTTGTTATGGCTTAAAACCAGTGTAGGTTTTTGTGTTTGCGCAATTACGTTGGCTACTGTAAATGTTTTACCCGAGCCGGTTACACCCAGCAGGGTTTGAAAAGGGTCGCCGTTGTTTACACCTTCAACCAGTTGCCTTATGGCTTCGGGCTGGTCGCCGGTGGGTTTATATATTGAGGTTAAATTAAAATCCATTGGTTTGGTAAAAATACGGATTAGCAGTTAGTTAATTAAAGATTGACGATTAGTTTTACATTAGGGTAACGATTTTAGAAAATGAATGTTCGGTATCAATTAATACAAAGAAAATAATGGCTGATGACAGCGTTATGTCAGCAGTGATTTTGAAACTAAAATGTTATATTTATACAACACAATGCGCGGCAAGCAGTAACCATTAAATTAACTAATCTCCAATCATTAATGATGTTTATACTTAACAAGACCAACACCATAGGAAATAGTTTTTTGGCCGAAATGCGTGATGCGACCATTCAAAAAGATCGCTTGCGTTTTAAGCGCAGCCAGGAACGGTTAGGCGAGATCATAGCTTACGAGATCAGCAAAAAGTTAAAATATACGGCCGGCGAAGTGCAAACGCCATTAGGCACAGCCACTATTAATTTGCCAGTTGAGCAGCCGGTGATAGGTACCATATTGCGTGCCGGCTTGCCTTTTCACCAGGGTATGCTGAATTATTTTGATAAATCATCATCTGCATTTGTTACCGCTTATCGCAAGATTAAACGCGGCGGTAGTTTTGTAATAAGTATTGACCATATCTCTACCCCGAATTTGGATGGCAAGGTTTTTATTCTTTGCGATACCATGCTGGCAACGGGCCAGAGCATGGTAGAAGTTTGCAAACAGCTCATGGCGCAATACACCATAAAAGAATTGCACATAGCTGCCGTAATTGCCAGTACCGAAGGTATAGCCCATGTGCGCGCTAACCTGCCCAAGGCAAACTTATGGCTTTGTGCTGTTGATGAGGAAATGACCAGCAAGGCCTATATTGTGCCGGGCCTGGGTGATGCGGGAGATTTGGCGTTTGGGGATAAGGTTTGAAGGATTTAATTTCGGATGTTCGATTTCGGATTTGGATATTGATAGATTAATTTTGAATTTTTAAATAAATCCGAAATTGAACATCCGAAATCCGAAATACAACCACATTTTCTTCGATCTTGACCATACCATCTGGGATTTTGATAAAAATGCAGAGGAGGCTTTGCAGGAGCTATATGTTATTCATGAGTTAAAAAATATCGGGTTAACCTCTGCCGATGCATTTATTGAAACCTATACCCGCAACAATCATCGCCTTTGGGCAGAATACCATGTAGGTAAGATCACCAAAGATTACCTGCGTGAGGCCCGTTTCAGACAAACGTTTTTAGACCTGGGTGTTGAGCCGGAAGTAATACCGGCAGGTTTTGAAGATGCCTATGTACAGTTATGCCCCACCAAAACCAACTTATTCCCGCATGCACATGAAACCCTGCAATATTTGAGTGATAAGTATCCTTTGTATTTAATATCTAATGGGTTTAAAGAGTCGTCAGAAATTAAGATAGATAATACGGGTATCGGTAAATATTTTCAGCATGTGATCATATCCGAAGTGGTTGGTGTTAACAAACCCGATAAAGCCATTTTTCAGCATGCGCTTAATTTGGCAGGGGGGACAAAAGAAGAAAGCCTGATGATTGGTGACAGCCTGGAAGCCGATGTACGCGGTGCCTTAAACTTTGGTATGGATGCTGTTTACTTTAATCCATTCCACGCCGAAAAACCTGCCGATGTACCTATGCAGATCCATCATTTAAAGGAGTTGACTACATTGTTGTAACCCAACAATATATCATTGCGAAACAAGTGTGGTTGAAGCAATCTCCTCGCTGATAGATAGCGGGCCAACCTGTCAAAGACGAGATTGCCACGCTACGCTCGCAATGACATATTTTTTTATTTTAATCATGCCCATTCATCCCAATATCTCCCAACATGTCATTGCGAAACAAGGACAATGCGGGGGCATGCGCGGTTGAAGCAATCTCCTCGCTGACAGATAGCAGGCCAGCCTGTCGAAGACGAGATTGTCACGCTACGTCGCAATGACATATTTGTTTTGATTTAATCATACCTATCCATTCATCCCAATATCTCCCACCATGTCATTGCGAAACAAAGGCAATGCGGGGGATGTGTGGTTGAAGCAATCTCCTCGCTGACAGATAGCGGGCCAGCCTGCCGAAGACGAGATTGCCACGCTACGCTCGCAATGACTTTTTATTTTAATCATGCAATCCTCCATCCATCCCAATATCCCTCACCATGTCATTGCGAAACAAGGGCAATGCGAGAGGCCTGTGTGGTTGAAGCAATCCCATCGCTGATAGATAGCGGGCAATGACAAAATAGTTTCAAATGTGGAAATGTTTATAAAAAAACTTACCCCTTGAATGAAACCTTTTAGATTTAATGCAGTCTTAACATTAAAATAAGTTGAGTTTCTCACTTTTGTAAAAACGTTATAGTTATGCATTTGCATTTTGAATATGCGTACATGGTTATAGTAGGATTGCTGCTGCTGGTTGGCGCATTTTACATTAGCCCTTATGAATTGAAAGTTAATGAAGACGAAGACGACGAGTAATCGTCAGTTTAAGTATCTCTCCTCCACCATAACCGGTATATTTTTACCGGACGGAAATTTATCCCCCAAATTTAATGGCAAAACGCGAAGTTGATATTGTAATCATATCCGACGTGCATTTAGGCACCTATGGATGTCATGCTAAAGAATTGCTGAAATATTTGAAAAGCATCAAACCTAAAATGCTGATTTTAAACGGCGATATTATTGATATATGGCAGTTTAGCAAATCATACTGGCCGGAAGCGCATATGAAGGTGGTGCGCCGCATTTTAAAGTTTGTAACCGAAGGTATCCCGGTTTATTATTTAACCGGTAACCATGACGAGATGTTACGCAAATTTGCTGATTTTAACCTGGGCTCGTTTCAGTTAATGAATAAAGTGGTGCTGAATATTGATGGCAAAAAAGCCTGGATATTTCATGGTGATGTATTTGATGTAACGATGCAGCACTCCAAATGGCTGGCAAAATTAGGCGCGGTAGGTTATGATTCGCTGATTTGGTTAAACAGTGTTACCAATTGGTTTTTAACCGCTATGGGCCGCGATAAGATGAGCTTCTCGCAAAAGGTAAAGGCCAGGTTTAAAGATGCTGTAAAATTCATTAATCAGTTTGAGCAAACCGCTGCCGATCTGGCTGTATCAAAAGAATATCAATATGTAATATGCGGCCATATCCACCATGCAGAGATCAGGGAAATTACAGCTACTGATAATCCCGGCTCGGTACTCTATTTAAATTCGGGTGATTGGGTAGAAAGCCTTACCGCGTTAGAATATAATAATAAAGCCTGGACTATATTTGAATACAACCCCGACGATTTTAGGAGCGATGTGGACGAGGATGATAAAACTGATTCAGAAGATTTGAACGCTATGCTGGATGTACGGTCATTGCTGGAAAGATTTAAGGAAGAGGTGCATTGAAAGGAAACGGGGCCAAAGCAACTTATAACAATATAAGCAGGCACCTACAGGGCCAATAAAAGGTTTGTAGAATAACAAACAAATTTTTTAGACTCCGGCGGCACTGCCTAACTTTTCTGCAGTATCTTTTTATTAACTTGGCTCCGCATTATCAATGAAGATACTTTACGGCATACAGGGAACAGGTAATGGCCA
>DASWOZ010000316.1:0-3765 GCA_036398535.1 Mucilaginibacter sp.
CAAGGCTGAGGGCGGTAATTTTGTAGTGGAGGGTGATAGGTTGGAGGGTGAACAATATGCTTCGGGCTGTTATGTTAAACCCTGTATTGCCGAGGTGGAAAATCATTTTAAAATTGTACAGCACGAAACTTTTGCACCCATATTATACCTTATTAAATATAAAACTGTTGATGAAGCGATAGCCTTGCAAAATGGCGTTCCGCAGGGTTTGTCGTCGGCTATTATGACCAATAATTTACGTGAAGCAGAACAATTTTTGTCCTATGCAGGTTCTGACTGTGGCATTGCTAATGTGAACATAGGTACGTATGGTGCAGAAATAGGTGGCGCCTTTGGCGGGGAAAAAGAAACCGGCGGAGGGCGCGAATCAGGCTCTGATGCCTGGAAGGTTTATATGCGCCGCCAAACCAATACCATTAATTATTCAACAAAATTACCCTTAGCACAGGGAATTAAATTCAATTTATAATAACTTACGCCAAATTATATATACATGAACATCTTTCGCAAATTTATTCCTGCTTCTGCCATCTGCGGGGCTTTATTATTAAGTCTTAATGTAGCCGCGCAAGGGCCTGCAATGGTGCAGCCCGATCCGCCGAAAAACTGGCATACACTTGATTTAAAGGCCGATGGTTTTTATGGTATCAGCCTGGCTCCTGCTTATCAGTTTGTGAAAGGTAAAAAAAGCAAAACGGTATTGATTGCCACGATAGATAGTGGAATTGATACTGCGCAAAAAGATCTGAAAAGTATTTTATGGGTAAACCCCAAAGAAATACCGGGCAATGGCATTGATGATGATCACAACGGTTATGTGGATGATATACACGGCTGGGACTTTTTAGGCGGCCCCGGTGGTAAATGTGATTATACCGAAACTACCGAGGAAATAAGAGAATATAACCGCCTTAAAGATAAATATGCAACTGCCACTACCGCGCCTGCCGGTAGCGAAAAAGAATATGCTTACTGGCTGCAGGTAAAGGCCCAACACGATGAAACGGTAGGAAAATCGACTGCCGAAATTGCGCAGCTTTCGCCGGTAATGAATGCGTTAATGACGACCAGCGGCTATATTAAAAGCGCTTTAAAGCTAAATGCCGATGGTTCATTTACACTTGCCGATTTGGATAAGATAACTTCTACAAACGACACGATCACACAAAGTAAAGGTGTATGGATGTCTGTTTTTCAACAGGAAGGCGGCAGCGGCGATAATGGTAAAATAATTAAAGAGCTAAGTGAATACCTGGCCAAGCTAAATAACGACGTAAATCCCGACCTGAACTCGCGCAAAAGAATTGTTGGTGATGACCCTGATGTCCAGGATGGTAAACCTTATGGTAACAACCTGTTAAAATTTGCCGATGCATCGCACGGTACTGGTGTGGCAGGCTTAATGGGTGCTGTGCATGATAATGGTTACGGCATAAACGGCGTTGCAGATAATGTGCGTATTATGGCCATAAAAGCGGTACCTAATGGCGACGAGTATGATAAGGATATTGCCAATGCCATCCGTTACGCGGTTGATAATGGTGCCAAAGTGGTAAACATGAGTTTTGGGAAAAAGCTATCTCCGCATAAAGAATGGGTGGATGATGCGTTTAAATATGCAGCATCAAAAGATGTGTTACTGGTACAGGCGGCAGGGAATGACAATATTGACGTTGATGTTAAACCCGAATTTCCTAATGATACTTTTGCCGATGGCTCGTCATCCGATGCAGATAACGTGATTTCAGTGGGCGCGTCAAGCGCGGCGTTGGGCGATCATTTAGCCGCTACCTTTACCAACTACGGTAAAAAGAATGTAGACATTTTTGCGCCGGGTGTAAAGGTGACTTCTGTTGATATGGATGCCGAGTTTAATACCGAAGATGGCACCAGTTTTTCATCACCCATAACTGCAGGTATTGCGGCTTTGATTTTAGAATATTATCCTGATTTGAGTGCTAAACAATTAAAACAAGTGATATTGGCATCGGCCACACCGCTAACCGGCACTATGGTACTTAAACCCGGCAGCCAGACTGATAAAGTTGACTTTGCAACCCTGTCAAAAACAGGTGGGATAGTAAATGCTTATAAAGCGATGATGCTGGCATCTAAGTTAAAAGGCGAGCGGAAGAAATAAGTAATAACTGCAACTTAAACATTACATAAGCGTGCAATTGCAATTCACACATTAGTGATTATATTTGCGCCTGCAAAAGCATCTATTTTATATATAACGATGAGAGAAATACAATTCAGAGAAGCACTTCGCGAAGCAATGGTCGAAGAAATGCGTAAAGATGAAACTATATACCTGATGGGTGAAGAGGTTGCCGAATATAACGGTGCCTATAAAGTTAGCCAGGGCATGCTTGACGAATTTGGTGACAAGCGTGTTATTGATACACCAATCTCTGAATTGGGCTTTGCCGGTATCGGTATTGGTTCGGCTATGAACGGCTTAAAGCCAATTATCGAGTTCATGACCTTTAACTTTTCGTTAGTGGCTATTGACCAGGTAATTAACGGCGCGGCTAAGATCATGTCCATGAGCGGCGGCCAGTTCTCGGTACCAATCGTTTTCCGTGGCCCAACAGGTAACGCGGGCATGCTAAGCTCACAACACAGCCAGTGTTTTGAAAGCTGGTACGCTAACTGCCCTGGTTTAAAGGTGGTTGTTCCATCAAACCCCGCAGATGCTAAGGGCTTATTAAAATCAGCTATTATTGATCCTGATCCGGTTATTTTTATGGAGTCGGAATTAATGTATGGTGATAAAGGTGAAGTTCCTGAAGAAACTTATTATATCGAAATTGGTAAAGCCAAAGTTGTTAAACCAGGTACCGACGTTACTTTAGTTGGTTTCGGTAAGATCATGAAAGTGGTTATAGCTGCTGCTGCCGAGCTGGAAAAAGAAGGGATCAATGCCGAGGTTATTGATCTGCGTACCGTACGCCCTATTGATTATCCTTGTGTTATTGAGTCAGTTAAAAAAACTAACCGTTTGGTATTGGTTGAAGAAAGCTGGCCTTTAGGTTCAATAGCCACCGAAGTTGCCTTTAAAGTACAGAAAGACGCATTTGATTATTTAGATGCACCTATCCTGCGTATTATGGGTGGCGATGTGCCATTGCCTTATGCCCCAACCCTGATACAGGAATACCTGCCTAACCCAGAGCGTGTGGTTAAAGCAGTCAAAGAAGTAATGTACGTTACTAAGTAATTAGTAATTACCCGCTATATTTTAAGCCTCTTATAAAGGGGCTTTTTTTATGTTAAAAATTGTTAAATTATTGGATTACACTGTTTGTTTTAATCCATTATTCTTGCAAAACCATAGGTTTGTAAAACTAATTTTACAAACTATATGAAACTCAAAACCATTGCCTGCCTTATTGCCATCCTATTCCTTTTTATCAATTTATCAAAGGCGCAAAACAAAGAATATACCACTTGGGGAGCATGGTTTCATACACAAAAATTTTCAACGCATTGGGGTGCAAGCTTTGACGGGCAATTCAGATCGGCCAATCACGCAGATTATCTGAGAAACGTTTTGCTGCGTCCGGCTGCAAATTATTATTTTAATAAAAATACCAATGTGGCCTTAGGCTATGCATATGTAGCAGCCAATGGCAGGGCGGGTAATATCAAAACATTCAGACCGGAGAGCCGCATATTTGAGCAATTTATTATCAGTCACAAATTGGGGAGCAACAACCAGGTTTCACACCGTTTCCGGTTGGAGCAACGCTTCCTGGGTAG
>DASWOZ010000317.1:0-7328 GCA_036398535.1 Mucilaginibacter sp.
TGGTATCATCGCTTATACCAATATCTCGTGGGAATCATATGCCGAAGAGGTATCTGTAAGGATAGTGAATAATAATGCGGTTATTAAAAGTGAGTGTGTGGGCTACCAGTTCTTTTTTTATGACTATGGCAAAAATGAAAAGAACCTGGAACTGCTTTACGGCGAAATTGAATATGTGGAATATCACCTGCAACGTAACCTGGAAGAAACTACCCAGCAACTGATGGACAGCGTGCCCGACAAACAGTTTATCAGCATGGATAACCCGCCGATGGGTGCTAAAGAACGGCTGCACACATTTTTAGCGGCTTTTACACCGGTTCAAAATTATTTTGTAACGCCAATTTTGGTGCTGGCAAATATTGCTGTTTATATAGCAACTACGGTAGCGTTGGTTATTATGGTAACGGTTACGTTAATGCAGCATAAAGGGAATATAGTATATAATATACAAAATATTTACCTGTCGCTTGGTTTTAGCAACCGTACACAGGTGCTTAACGGGCAGGTATGGCGCTTGCTTACCAGCACCTTTTTGCATTTTTCATTAATGCACCTTGCAGGTAATATGATCGTGCTGATTTACATTGGGTCGCTTATTGAAAGTAAGCTGGGCAGATGGAATTATTTATTCCTATATTTATTTACCGGGATATGCGCCAGCATTACCTCTGTATTATGGAACGATCATGGTGTTGCGGCCGGTGCATCGGGTGCTATATTTGGTTTGTTCGGTATATTATTAGCCTTGTTAAGTACCAACTTTTATGAAAACAGCGCCCGCCGCGCATTGCTGATAAGTACCGTTATTTTTGTAGGCATTAATATTATTCCATTGGGCCATCGTATTGACCACGCTGCGCATTTTGGCGGATTGATCTCGGGATATGTATTGGGTTGGATAGCTTACCTGGGGTTAAAATATCAAAAGCAAAATTTCATAATTGCAGGTGCATTTACAGTTACTGCAATGTTTACCGGCTTATGCATCCAGCTTGCACCACATTATGAGTTTAAAAAGATGGAACAACTTACCATACAAAACAAGAAAGTATTGGCAAGCATAAATGATGATTTTTACGACCCTAAAAACCTGCAGCTTAAACTGCCCGAACGCATAGCCTTATTACAACACAATACATTGCCCAAGTTAAAAACAATGAACAGCATTGCACAAAGCATGGACAAGGTAGTGCTGCCAAAAAAGCAACGACAAATAGCACATATCAAATCGGAAATTATTTTGCAGAACTGTATTATATTTAACTTACTGTATAAAGAGGTGCGCGATCAGGAACCTGCAAAATACCGGCCTGCAATGGTTGATGCTACTCATACTATTAATAAATTGCACAAAGAATGGGGCAACTTAGAAAATAAAGACAATTAATCATGAACTTCTACACACGTAAATGGGTAAAACCTGAGGACCTGAATGCACACGGCACCCTATTTGGCGGCAGCCTGCTGCGCTGGATTGATGAAGAAGCCGCTATATACTCTATTATTCAATTAGGTACTAATAGTTGTGTCACCAAATATATGTCTGAGATAAATTTTATTAATTCGGCCCGGCAGGGTGACATTATCGAGCTGGGTATTAAAGCCACACACTTTGGGCACACCTCCCTTACGCTGATGTGCGAGGTACGCAACAAGATCACCCATAAAACTATTTTAACGGTTGATAAGATCGTATTTGTAAGTGTAGATGAAAACGGAAAGCCATTTAAACATGGCCGCACAGAAATACTGTATACAGATGGGAGGCTAAGGGAAGATTGACCGTTGATTTTTTTGATTACTGGATTTCATTGATGTTTAATCATGATCATCATTTAATCAATCAGCGGGTCAGACAATGGGAGTTACTCCATCATTAACCTTCTTATTAATTCGGCGCTTTGTTTATTGCCTTCTTCCAGTCGGCCTTCAAAAAATACTTTAACATCATTAAAATGCTTTTTGTAACCTTCCATATCGCCATACCCAATAATTGACGACCATTCGCGCACGGCAGAATGGAACTCTAAATCATCACCGCGTATGGTTTTATCATACAGGGCGGTTACGATGGATTCCTCCAGCAATTCTTCATTTTTAAACAGATATTCGGCAATACCCAGGCGCAGGCGGAAGGGCGGTGTCTGGCAAATCAAATTATCATATGGATTAACGCCCAAATGATACCAGGCATCCACCATACTTAAAATACTTAAATGTGAGTTAGGCTTTTGCAATTCGTGGTGCTGCGAAAGCGAAAACTCTTTCATCACTTTATCACTCAACATAATAGGTTTACGGCTTTCGTGAAAAACAAAATCACGGGCCTTGTAAAGCCGCTCCCTAAAAATAGCCTCCTCTTCCATAATCATCAGCTTAAACAATTCTGATTCGGAAACAGCATATCGCCTTACCTGTTGCTTAGCGTAAGGATTTAATATGGCTAATCCCGCATATACGTGCGCTTTATAGCTGAATATGCGCAGGGTGGTTAATATCTTCACGTTATCTATCCCACCTATATAAGAGGCATTTTCCCAGGGGAAAAATCCGGCTTCCTTCCAGGCCGTACCCATACTTTCAAAACCTACGTGGGTTACAGCCTGTGTGTCGGCTACAATTTTATCATGTTCGTGATAGTCTTTTACCTCTACTATATCGGTTTCAATGGCCGTAAAAAGGTCAACCATGCGTTGGTAGGCAGCGTCATCGGTGCGATGCGGCACCAATATTAACTTTTGCCCTTTAGGTTGAAAACCCGGGCCATGCATAGCATGAAAAGTTATGATATGGGTATTGGCGGGTAAATACTTTTCAAAAGTGGCTATCTCCGGCGTTTTAACAGAGGTTTGCCCGGCAACAATAGCACCCGGTTTGGTGTATCCGGCATATTTGGCCACCACTTTATCTAACCCGTCTGCCTCAACAGAATAGATAATCAAATCTGATTTTAGGGTCACTTCCTTTCCATCTGCTAATACGCTAATACCAAATGGTTCGAGTTCTTCTTCCAGCCTTTCGCGGTTTTGCGGCAAATCACACCCTAAAACGGTATAGCCTGCTTTTGCAAAAGCTTTAGCATATAGGCGCCCCATGTCGCCCAAACCTATCATTCCAATATTCATGGTGCTAATATAACTATGCGTAACAATATTCCGTACTAAAGCTTACATTAGCCATAAAATAGCCATTTGCAAAACAATAAACCTGTTTTTACTTTGTTTTATTAATAAATCATTATCTAATTTTACAATATGAGGAATATTTTCATATCGGGATTTACCGTATTATTTATACTTTTTTCAGGAAATGTGGAAATAGTTAAGGCACAGGATAGCATAAAAAAGACTACTGTTATTAAAAAAACAGTAGTAAACCCTGCCGTAACTAACCCTGCAGCTATTAGCCCTGCTACCGGGAAGCCTGCCGTACCCATTAACCCTAAAACAGGAAAACCTTACAGCAAATGGGGATATGGAGCTTATTCAAAAAATAAATATGATGCCACCAAGGGTGCCGCGCCGGCAACAGTAACAACAACACCGTCAGCACCGCCGGCTACCAAGCCACAGGTTACCGCTACGGTAGTTACTCAACCACCGGTTGCGCCTTCTGATTCTGCAGCAGTGCCTACCGACAAAAGCTTAAATGGCCAATATCATTATGTTTTATCCAAAATATATCATTATCAGGAGCCGCTGATTGCTGCTTTATGGAAAAATTTTACGGATACTTTAAATGCTAATCGCCGTAAATTATTAGATGCGCAGGCCAAAGCCACAGCACAAGCCAAAGCTATTACTGATCTACAAGCTGAATCTGCCTCAAAAGATGCGGTTACTGCAAAAGCGGATGAGATCAGCATTTTTGGAATTTCACTGGCTAAAAATACATATAGCGCAATTATGTGGGGATTGGTAATCATTTTAGGTGCCACCGCAGCTGTTGTTATTGTCCGTACAGGGAGCTTAAAGCATGAGGCTACTTATCGCACAGGTTTATATAATGAGTTGGAGGAGGAATTTAAAGCTTATAAAACAAAGGCTAATGAAAAGGAAAAGAAACTGGCCCGGGAGCTGCAAACCGAACGCAATAAATTGGATGAGTTAATGGGGCGCGGATAACCCCCAGCCCCCTAAAGGGGGAGCAATTTGGGAAGATTAAATAAACAAACTTTTAATTTCCCCTTTTAGGGGATAAGTGGGTAATATGTCCATAGTTAAACCTGTACTTCGTATTTTTGATTATGATAAGGCCATTGAGTTTTATGTAAACTGGCTGGGCTTTAAAATTGATTGGGAGCATGAATTTGAACCCGGCACTACACCCCGGTTTTTACAGGTTTCACTAAGGGATGTACATTTGCATCTTTCTGAACATCATGGAGATGGCACGCCGGGTACACATATCCATATTGAGAGTTTTACAGAACTAAAAGCCTACAACCAATTGCTTAATAATAAAAAGTACAAATATGGCCGCCCCGGCTTGCAGATACCTGAGTGGGATGAAAACTCAATATACATGACCGTTCATGACCCGTTTGGTAACCAGCTTATTTTTAGTGAGCGTGTAAAATGAAAGCTTATCTTTTTGGATGGAACCCGCTTAAATTTGAATGGGCCGATATAGACGAAGACATTAAAAACCTGGCGAGAACCGGTAAGTATGAGGATAACTGGAGCGTAGTAAGCCATAAAACCATACAACCCGGCGATCAGGCTTATATTGTACGGGTTGGCGTTGAACCTAAAGGAATATTTGCATCAGGCATTGTTTCATCCGAAGCATACCCGGCACTACGCAAAGGGAGGCATTATTACCGCATAAATATTGCGCTTGATGTATTGCTAAACCCTGATAAGGAAGCCATACTAACCTTAGATATTTTAAAAACAGGCAACCTGGCTGCACAAACCTGGACACCACAGGCATCGGGTATATCCATTCGTCCGCAATTGGTTGATGAGTTAGAAGGTGTTTGGTTGAGTTTTTTAGGGACGAAGGAAAGATTTAATAAGTTCTAAAGGATAGGCTCTTACCTATCGTCCTAAAAGAACAAAATTTCAATACAAAATTTGCTTTTTAATTGGTAGTACAGCTTTTTACACAAAAAAGGCCACTCGTAAACGAATAGCCTTTTAATATCTGATCTTCCGGTACTATCACACTTTGATCTCAACTTCAACTCCGCTTGGTAATTCAAGCTTCATTAAAGCATCTACAGTTTTTGAGTTTGAACTGTAAATATCCAATAAACGTTTGTAAGAACATAATTGGAATTGCTCACGTGCTTTTTTATTTACGTGCGGTGAACGCAAAACAGTGAAAATTTTCTTTTCGGTTGGTAACGGAAGTGGTCCGCTAACTACAGCGCCTGTTGGCTTTACTGTTTTTACGATCTTCTCTGCTGATTTATCAACCAGGTTGTAATCGTAAGATTTTAATTTGATTCTGATTCTTTGGCTCATTTTGTTTTTTTTATGTGATTTCACCGATATTTGATGATTTCACTGATTTAATTTTAATTACCTGTAAGAGCTATTTGTTACAAGTAAGATTTATTGATTATGTTAAATTACACTGATCAATCTGTGAAATCACAAACTAATCAGTGTAATCATTTATTTACGCATTTGCAGCGGCTCTTTTGCCTTTTGCTTTAGCAACTACTTCTTCTTGTACGTTACGTGGTGCTTCAGCATAGTGATCAAACTCCATGGTTGAGGTAGCACGGCCAGATGTGATGGTACGTAACTGCGTTACATAACCAAACATTTCTGAAAGTGGTACAGTTGCTTTAATTACCTGTGCACCTGCACGTGAATCCATACCTAATAGCTGGCCACGGCGACGGTTCATATCACCGATAACATCACCCATATTTTCTTCTGGGGTTAATATTTCGATTTTCATGATAGGCTCTAACAATACCGGTTTACATTTTGGCAATGCTTCACGGTAAGCCATCTTAGCAGCTAACTCGAAAGATAGCGCGTCCGAATCGACCGCGTGGAATGAACCATCAATTAAACGTACTTTTAAGCTTGTTAAAGGATAACCTGCCAATACACCGTTTTGCATAGAAGCGGCAAAGCCTTTTTCAACAGATGGAATAAACTCACGTGGGATTGCACCACCACTGATTTCGTTAACAAATTGCAAACCTTCTTTACCTTCATCATTTGGTGAAAGTATAACCTGAATGTCAGCAAATTTACCACGGCCACCGGTTTGTTTCTTATAGGTTTCGCGGTGCTGTACAGTACCTGTGATTGACTCTTTATAAGCTACCTGTGGAGCGCCCTGGTTAACTTCTACTTTAAACTCACGTTTTAAGCGGTCCATGATAATATCTAAGTGAAGCTCGCCCATACCTGAAATTACAGTTTGGCCGGTTTCTTCGTCAGAATTAACACGGAAGGTTGGATCTTCTTCGGCTAATTTACCTAAAGCCATACCTAATTTATCAACGTCAGCCTGAGTTTTAGGCTCAATAGCCAAACCGATAACCGGCTCAGGGAAGTTCATAGACTCTAACACGATAGGATGTTTCTCATCGCAAAGCGTGTCACCTGTTTTAATATCCTTAAAGCCTACTACCGCAGCAATATCACCCGCGCCTACGTTAGGTATTGGGTTTTGCTTGTTAGCATGCATCTGGAATATACGGGAGATACGTTCTTTATTGTCTGAGCGCATATTGTGTACATACGAGCCTGCTTCCAGGTTACCGGAGTATACACGGATAAAGCATAGACGACCTACGAAAGGATCTGTCGCGATTTTAAATGCTAAGGCTGCAAATGGCTCTGCTTCTGATGGCTTACGTAAAATTTCTTCGCCAGTGTTAGGGTTAGTACCGATGATACCTTCTACATCCATAGGTGAAGGCAATAATTCCATCACATAATCAAGCATGGTTTGTACACCCTTGTTTTTGAAAGATGAACCGCACACCATAGGAACGATCTTAGCATCTAATACCGCTTTACGCAAAGCATCTAAAATTTCGCGCTCGGTAATAGATTCAGGAGCTTCAAAGAATTTCTCCATCAAAGTTTCATCATAATCAGCTACTGATTCCAACAATTTTTCTCTCCACTCAGTTGCTTCTTCAATCATATCCTCGGGGATAGGCACCTCGGTAAAGGTCATGCCTTTATCATGCTCATTCCAAACAATACCCCTCCAGTTAATCAGGTCAATAACGCCTTTAAAGTTTTCTTCGGCGCCAATTGGCAATTGCAACGGCACAGCGTTACTGCCTAACATGCTTTTTACCTGTTTTACAACATTTAAAAAGTCGGCACCGCTACGGTCCA
>DASWOZ010000318.1:0-2218 GCA_036398535.1 Mucilaginibacter sp.
ATAAAATAGCTATCAGTAATAATAAGCCACCTACAATTGCACCGATAAAGTACCCTGCTTTATATTCACTATTGTAATAATGTGTCATACTTTCTAAGAAATCCATCTGCTTATCGTTTATATAGTGCAAAATAACATGACTTAACAGCCTGGTGGTTTGCTGTACAGTTCAAATTAACTTTGCTGCATAGCTCTTATTATTAATATATGTAAGTATTGCAGCATACAATACAACATATTGGTTAATTAGCAGTTATTAATTATAGCCCTTCAACATTTGTTAATTGATTCTTACCCCAGAATTAACCCTATAAAAGTTTATCGGTAATAAATAAACGCGGTTTAAGTGTACCTTCGCCGTTAATACCACGGGCTCGGCATAATCTATATTCGCTTTGTCTCTTCCTTGTAACAGGTTATGTAATTCATCATAGTGCCTGCTTTTCTGCTACATTCAAATCAAATTTATGCCCATACTCATTTTCTTTATTGCCCATTGGTTCCTGTCGTTGTTTTTTCAAACTTTTTTTCAGCACCGTTATGCCTCGCACCGCATGTTTACAACCAGCAAAGCCTGGGAACGTGCTTTTTACCTGATGGCTTATTTTTTCGAAGGCGCATCGTTCTTAAACCCACGCGCTTATGCCATGATGCACCGCGAGCACCATGCCTATAGCGATACGGAGAAAGATCCGCACTCGCCGCACTTTTTTACTGATGTGTTTCAGATGATGAAGGCTACCATCATCACCTTTCGCGATCATTTAAAACATGCTAAAGACCCCGAAGCCCGTTTCGCAGGCGATTGCCCCGAATGGCCGCTGATAGACAGGATGGGCTCTTCTATAGTTTCCAGGTTAACGTTTGGTGCTTTATACACCTGTTTTTATATTGCTTTTGCCACCCATTGGTGGATGTTTTTGCTGCTGCCCATTCATTTTTTAATGGGGCCGCTGCAGGGCGCTATTGTAAACTGGTGCGGCCACAAGTATGGTTACAGCAATTTCGATAATAATGATAAGTCTAAAAATACCACCCCGTTTGATTTCCTGATGCTGGGAGAGCTGTTTCAGAATAACCATCACAGGTATCCTAACAGCGCTAATTTTGGCAATAGGTGGTTCGAGATCGATCCTGTTTACCCGGTAATGAAACTGATGCACCGGCTTAAGATCATTAAGCTGAGGAAAGCTTATTAACTTAAAATAACAAGGCCCGTTAAATACAATTTAACGGGCCTTGTTGTATGCTTGTTTTTATTTGTAGACCGACAGGTGGACTGTTTTTATGCTGAGCATAAAGGTTTTACCTACGCTTATTTTTACGCTTTTATCTTGCAGCATGGCTTTAATGGTTTCGTCGCTTTTAAGAGCTTCGTACAAATCGCGGGCCACTGCCGAGCCACTGATGTTGTTGGTTACTTTACCGTTCTCCATCTGAATATTAAATGTGTAACCAGACTTTCCCCGGTCGCCTGCCGACTCAAAGTCAGTAATATTCAATTTAAAACTTTGATCTTCTGTTAAGCTCTTCTTAAGATGCAAACGGATTACCGGGATGTATTTTTTCCAGGTGGCTAAATATGTTCTTTGTTCCATGTATGGGCAGTAAAGGTATCATTAAATGATGATGAATTTACAAATAGGTCATATTCATTTTAATATGATTTATGAATAAGGCGCACAATACGGTAAAAACCGGGCATAAAAGCCATATATAAATATTTAAAGTAAGGGAGTTATTAAAATATTAGTGTTGTAAATTTGAGATGAAGTAAGATTAACTATCAGCAGGTAAAAATGTTTATTAAACAAACTACTTAAACCATGGCATATATTGATTACTACCAGGTGCTTGGGCTTAAAAAAGACGCTACCGAAAAAGAAATTAAAAGCGCCTATCGTAAGCTGGCCCGCAAATACCACCCGGATCTTAACCCTAATGATAAGGAAGCCAATAAAAAATTTCAGGAAGTAAATGAGGCCAACGAGGTTTTGAGCGATGCCGAAAAACGTAAAAAATACGACCAGTATGGCGAAAACTGGCAGCATGCCGATGCTTACGAGGCGCAGCAGCAAACCGGAAGCAGGCCATCCAGCGGTTATAGCGGTGGCAGTACTGAGGGTGGCTTTAATTTTGAAAGCTTTGGCGAAGGGGGCGATTTCTCTGATTATTTCCAATCCATGTTTGGCAATATGGGCGGTGGCGGCCGTGGCAG
>DASWOZ010000319.1:0-6017 GCA_036398535.1 Mucilaginibacter sp.
GTAAGTATTGGAAAGCGTAACAATTATCCATGCAAACACTGCAAGCACTAGGCAGGTAAAAAAAGCAGATGCCCTTCTTCTTTCAGTTGCGGATAATTTTATGATTGCCATTTTCGATTTGAACT
Source organism: Mucilaginibacter sp. (assembly GCA_036398535.1). Classification (GTDB taxonomy): domain Bacteria; phylum Bacteroidota; class Bacteroidia; order Sphingobacteriales; family Sphingobacteriaceae; genus Mucilaginibacter. The sequence goes on from DASWOZ010000319.1 coordinate 126, forward strand.
CAATATAAGGCTAAAACCTGAAAGCAAAAAGCTGAAAGTAAAAAGGCTGTAATATTTTACCCTCCTTTTACTTTCAGCTTTCGCTTTTGTATTTTCTGTTTGTATTTGTTTTGTTATTTGGCAACTGCCGGCGGTGCATTTAACGCCTTTGATGCCTCTAATGATATAGCCGATTTATCAAAACGGGTTTTATGGCCGCTTTCGCCTTCAATTAAAAAGGTAGTATCGTTCATGTCAACAATTTTGCCGTGCTGGCCGGATGTAGTGATGATCTTATCACCCTTTTTCAGCTCGCTCACAAAGTTCTTTTGATCCTTTTGCTTTTTTATTTGCGGGCGAATCATAAAGAAATAAAATACCAGGGCAATTAAGCCAAACATAATTAGCTGGCGCGGGTCAAACCCACTGGCCTGTAATAAAATAGTTGCTATCATTTTTTAATTATTATTTTGTAAGTACTTCGCCAATTAAGTGCACCATATTTTGTGCAGGATTAGTATTGGCTGTTATGGTAATTAATTTATCCTGTAAACCGCTTTTATTAGCGCTGTCAAAGGTAACTTTTATTTCTCCGCCTTGCCCCGGTTGTAATGGAGTTTTTGGCCATTCGGGCGTGGTACAACCACATGAAGCTACCGCATTTGATATGATCAACGGCGATTTACCGGTATTGATAAATTTAAAATCGTACGAAGTTTTATCGCCCTGTTTTATTTTACCAAAGTCATGGCTTTCAACCTCAAATTTCATTACAGGCGCGTTTGCATTAACAGCAGCAGTAGTCTTGGTACTGTCAGCCCCTGTTGCGGTAGTTTTGCCCGGTTGATTGCAAGCCAATAAGCAACCTGCCGCTATTAAAATTAAACTCAGTTTTTTCATACTTATTCTATTAATCCTCTGCCTATTTTGTTTATTTTATTTTCGCTTTTCAACTCAAATAAAATCTTGTCTAAGATACCGTTTATAAATGAATTACTTTTTGGCGTGCTAAACTCCTTCGATATTTCCAGGTACTCATTAATAGTTACTTTAACCGGTATCGAGTTAAATTTAATAAACTCGGCCAGGGCCATTTTCATTAATAAGGTATCCATCATAGCAATACGTTCCGGCTCCCAGTTTTGTGTTTTAACGCCTATCATTTCCTGGTAATCTTTATCGTAACGGATGGTATTTTTAAACAACTCGGTAATAAATTCCCTATCCTCCACCCAATTACCGGTCACCTCTGCCAGTTTATTTTTTTCAGGCTCATCAAAAGCGAAGTTTTTAAATGTTTTGGCTATCAATGCCTGCAATACATCTTTATCAACCGGCCAAACAATAAATTTATCCTCAAAAACCTGTTCGGCTAATGATGATTTTAAGATCACTTTTTTAAAGATGAATTTAATAATGTCTTTATCAGTTTGGATGGTGTCGCCTGTTTTTTGCAGATATTCTAAATATTCGGGCGCGTTTTTAAGGGTGGTAAAAAGAGTTTTCACCAGTTCGGGCTCAAAATCCCAGGCTACTTTATATTTTTTTAAGGCCGCTAAAAATTCTTTATTTTGATTTAACGTCACCACAAACCTGTTGGTAAGTATCTTAAGGTTGGCATTCAGGTCCTCTGCCGTAGGTAAGTGCTTATGTGCCCGGTCGTTGGCATCGGTTCCGGCATAGCCTACTACTTCAGAGATCAGCGAAAGCATCCAGATATACATTTCATATACCTTATCTATACTTTGCAGCAGCCCTTTTTCCTGTTGATTAATATCCCGCGTGGCCGACTGATGATACGCGTATAATGCCTGTAATACTTTTACCCGTAGGTGCCTTCTGTTTAACATGGTGGTAAGAACGATTTAGGAGTTATCCTGTTTTTATAATTTATTATTAATATGACGATTTTACTTTATTGATGTCTGCTATCCTTTTTTCGGCGATTTTATTGGCGGCCTGTATGGTAGAAATACTTTCGGCCTTTGAAAGTTTTAAAACATTACGGGTTGCGTCGTAAATATTTTCGGTTAACTGCATGGTGCGCCTTTTACTGAACCCCATCAGTTCTGAATAACAATTAATAATGCCACCTGCGTTGATCACATAATCAGGCGCAAATAATATGCCCTTATCCAACAGCATTTGGCCGTGCAGGGTTTCATCTTCTAACTGGTTATTGGCCGATCCGGCTATGATAGCGCACTTTAGCTTATTGATAGTGTAGGTATTTACGGTAGCACCCAGCGCGCATGGCGAATAAATATCTGCACCGATATCAAAAATATTATTGTTGGATACCGCTTCGGCACCATATTTTTTAGATACCTGGCCGGTACGCTCTTCATTAATATCGCTTATATAAACTTTAGCATTTTCTTCGCGCAGCAGCTTTACCAGATTTTCGCCAACGTGGCCAATACCTTGTACTATAACAGATTTACCCGTAAGGCTGTCAGTGCCATAAAGCTCCTTCACGCTGGCTTTTATACCCATAAAAACACCCAAAGCACTAATTGGCGATGGATCGCCGCTGCCTCCTATACTTTCGGGCACGCCGGTAACATATTGGGTTTCCATGCGGATATACTCCATATCCTTTGGATTTGTACCCACATCTTCGGCTGTAATAAATTCGCCATTCATGTTTTTAATGAAACGGCCAAATTTGCGCAGCAAAGCCTCTGTTTTATCTTTACGCGAATCGCCTATGATAACCGCTTTGCCACCACCCAGGTTAAGTACGGATATTGACGCTTTATAGGTCATGCTTTTTGATAAGCGCAATACATCATTTAAAGCATCCTGCTCGGTTTTATAGGCCCACATACGGGTACCGCCTAAAGCCGGGCCAAGCGTGGTATCGTGAATAGCGATAATTGCTTTTAACCCTGTATACGGGTCACTACAAAAAACAATTTTTTTATGTCCGAATGCCTCGAGTTTATTTAATATGGAATCGGTGGGGGTTGGGGTAGACATGTATACTAAGGCTTGCAACAAAAGTAGCTGTTTTTTTTATTGTCGCAAACTATTAATTTTTGAATTATTGAGTTAATAAACTATAAGTTTTACCTTTGAGTGTTTACATGAAAGACCTCGCTTACCTTAATAAATTCTTTTACAAATATCGCTGGCATCTTATTCCGGGTGTATTATTTGTTATTATATCCAATATTTTTAGTGTATTGCCTGCACAGGTAATCAGGGTAGCCTTTAATCTGGTGACCGAAAACATTGGCGTTTATCAACTTTTCGCAGGTTTTAACCGGCAACAAATGATCTATGAGATCTTTGGCTCCAGTTTGCTATTATTCGGCATATTGGTTCTGGTGCTATCTATACTAAGCGGTTTGTTTATGTTTTTTATGCGGCAAACCATTATATTAATGTCGCGCCATATTGAGTATGATCTTAAAAACGAGATCTATAATCATTACCAGGTATTATCGCTTGCTTTTTATCGCCGCCACAACACCGGCGATTTGATGAACCGTGTTACCGAGGATGTGAGCCGTGTGCGTATGTACCTGGGCCCGGGCATTATGTATACTATAAATACCGTAGTACGGTTTGTGCTGGTTATTTATTTTATGCTAACTGTAAATGTAAGATTGGCCATATTCTCTGTATTACCCCTGCCCATTTTGGCGGTAATTATTTATTATGTAAATAATACCATCAACTTTCGCAGCGAAAAGATACAGGAGCGACTCTCTGCCCTGTCGGGCTTTGTGCAGGAAAACTTTTCGGGTATCCGGATCATCAAATCATACGTGCGCGAGCGCCATGCCCGCAAAAACTTTGCCTTAGAGAGCGAAGATTATAAAACACATTCTATGGCGCTGGTTAAAGTGCAGGCTTCTTTTTATCCGCTTATGCTGCTGCTGGTTGGCCTGAGTAATATCATTACTATTTTTATAGGTGGTATTGAGGTTATGAAAGGCACTATCACAGCCGGAAACATAGCCGAGTTTTTGGTATATCTTAACCAGCTTACCTTCCCGGTAATGGCGCTGGGCTGGGTAACTTCGCTCATTCAACGGGCCGCCGCATCGCAAAAACGTATTAATGAGTTTCTGCACCAGCAGCCCGAGATTATATCGCCTAATGTACCCGCAAAACACGTTGACGGCAATATTGAGTTTGACAACGTTTCCTTCATCTATCCTGATACCGGTATACAAGCGTTAAAAAATGTTTCGTTTACCGCCAAGCCCGGCGAGCTGGTAGCCATTATTGGCCGCACAGGTTCGGGGAAATCTACTATCGCAAATTTACTGATGCGTATGTATGATACCACCGGAGGTGATATTTCAATAGACGGCACGCCGATAACACAATTAAATTTAGAAGGCTACCGTTCGCAAATTGGCATAGTACCACAGGATGTTTTCCTGTTTTCAGACACTATAGCCAATAATATAGCTTTTAGTGCCGATGTGCTGGATATGCCAATGGTAGAGCAGGCCGCCAAAAATGCCGCGGTTTATGCCAATATTATGGAACTGGAAAAAGGATTTGAAACTTTGATAGGCGAACGTGGCGTTACCTTATCCGGCGGGCAAAAGCAAAGGGTATCTATAGCACGTGCCATTGTTAAGCAGCCGCAGATCATGATATTTGATGATTGCCTGTCGGCAGTTGATACCCGAACTGAGGAAGAAATATTAAATAACCTTGGAAATATTATGCAGGGAAAAACAAGTATTATTATAGCTCACCGCATATCTACCATAAAAAATGCGGACAAAATATTGGTAATGGATGCGGGTGAAATTATTGAACAGGGCACCCATGATTACCTGATGCAAAAAAAGAGCGTTTACTTTGAATTGTATGAAAAACAGTTACTTGAGGAAGAAGAAAACGCCTAACAATCAAAATAATTCGTATAAATTAATAAAAGTGTTCAAAAAAGTATAATAATATTCGTTTTAATACTTGCGATTTGAAAAATTATTTATATTTATGCCAATCAAACTAAAACTACAACACTATTCACATGGGAGATTTTGAAAACAGAGAGCGCGAAGAAGTTTTTTCAAAGAAGGTAAGAGCAGGAAAGAGGACTTATTTTTTTGATGTAAAGGCAACACGATCTAACGATTACTACGTTACTATAACCGAAAGCAAAAAACGTTTAGAAGACGGCGTATTTATCAAACACAAAATATTTTTATACAAAGAGGATTTTGAAAAATTTGCTGAAGGATTAGCCGGAACTATTGACTACATTAAAGAACACCAGGAAGTTGTTGAAAAACGTTACGAATATACCGATGCCCCGGAGATTGCTAAAACAGCCGACGAAGATTTTTCTTTTGAAATATAAAACCGAATCAGATTAAAGCAATATAAACCTATTAAAGAAACCCCGCTTACGCGGGGTTTCTTGTTTGATGATTACTTTACGTAAGTAAGGGTGTGGGTTATACCACTTCTTTGCAGGGTAGGTATGGCTATAATAATACCAATAATAATTAATGCGTATAAGGCAATAACTACAATGGTAATAATGCCCCACAGTTTAAAGAAAGATTTTAATTTGCCCATGGCGGATGTTACCTCCATTTCATTATTAAATAACACACCGCTTTTTATACGGGTACCAAACTGGTACAGGTAAAGCGAAAAAAAGAAATGAACCAAAGCGATACCTAAGTAACATATAGTTATTAATCCGCCTCCTTTTGAGGCGGTTGGGGTAGGTTGAAACTTGGCTACTATTGATAAAATAGAACCTATAAATAACGCCACCAATGTTATAAACCCGGTTAAAATAAACCCGACAACCCCTAAAAAACTGGCCCACTTGCCAGATTGAAGCAAAAAATATTTTGCTTCTTCATTTATACTTAATCCAGGCAGGTGTCCGGAGGCTGATTGTTCGGTAAGGTCTGTTATTTCCAT
>DASWOZ010000320.1:0-6313 GCA_036398535.1 Mucilaginibacter sp.
GGCACCTATTACTATGTAATAAACCTGGGAAGCAATGCCGCGAAATTGAGTGGATTTGTTGCTATAATTAAATAACACTCAAACAAGCACGTGTGTGCGCTGTTGTAGCTTAAAACCATAATAATATGATAACTCCAGACAATCAAATTCCTCTTGACGATACCGATAACAATGATAAGGAAGATCAAGTAAGTCAGCAGGATATCCATTCCAATGGGTTTGATGAAGAAAATAAGCCGGTTGAAGATGATGGCTCATCAGATGCTGATCGTTTACAGCAAGCTTCAGATGCATCAGAGCCATCTTTTACTTTAGATGCTGACGACGAGTGATTTTTTGCATTAACGAATTAATAAAAAATCGGGTGCTTTGCGCATTGATTTTATGAAAAATTCATTAGTTAAATTGTTATAGAAGTAATTTATTAAATTATGGGCTTTATATAGATAATGTCTATAATGCATAGAGTAACTCTATAAATTGACCCTGCTTAAAAGCATATATTTGTAGCAAGAAAAACAGATATATGATTACTATAGGACAAAAATTTCCGGCATTTTCAAAAACTGCCGTTGTTAGCTTAGAAAAAGGCAAAGAGTTTGAGACATTAACATCTGATTATTTAGTTAATGATGATAATGTATGGACCGTTATGTTTTGGTGGCCAAAAGATTTCACTTTTGTTTGCCCAACCGAAATAGCAGAGTTCAATAATAACTTTGGCGAATTCCGTGACCGTGATGCCCGTTTAATTGGTGCTTCAACAGATTCTGAATTTGTACACGCTGCATGGAGAACTCACCACGGTGATTTGCGCGATTTAAAATTCCCTATGTTAGCTGATACTTCAAAATCATTAGCCGAAGAATTAGGCATTTTAGAGCCAAACGAAAAAATTGCTTACCGCGCTACATTTATTATTGACCCTACCGGTGTTATCCGTTGGGTATGTGTAAATGATTTAAGCGTTGGCCGTAACGTAAAAGAAGTTTTACGCGTACTGGATGCTTTACAAACTGACGAGCTTTGCCCTTGTAACTGGGTTAAAGGCGAAGAAACTTTAAGCGTTTAATTTATAATCAAACCTATCAGACTTACGAAGTTTTAAAAACTTTGTAAGTCTTTTTTATTTAAAATCATATGAGCGAAAGCACAGAAGTTATTCAGGAATTATTACAAAGCATTGGCCTGGATGCAGCCTATAGAACAGATAGCCTTACTTTATTAGAAAACGGCGAATCGCGCTACCTGCGTGATTTAAAGCTAAACTTTACCAGCACACTTACTTCCGAATTTTTAAGCGCCAAAGAATGCGCGCTGTTAGGATTAAGTACAGCTATTAATAACAACAATAAGCCACTAACACAATACTATACCAAATACGCCGAAGAACAGGGCGCCAACGCTGCTGAAATTGCAGAAGCTGCCGGCTGTGCATCTTTACTGGCATCTAATAACGTATTTTACCGTTTCAGACACTTTACACAAAAAGAAAAATATACCCAGATACCCGCCCGCATCCGCATGCAGATCATGATGAAACCAGTTACTTCAAAAGAGTTTTTTGAGTTGATGAGCCTGGTTATCTCTGCCGTAAACGGTTGCGAAATGTGTGTTAACGCGCACGAAGACTCGCTAATCAAATTAGGCGCTGCAGAAGAGCGTATTTTTGATGCGGTACGCATCGGTTCATTGGTTACTTCAGCAGGTAAAATCATATTTTAATTATTTGTTCCATAACATCCTGCATACAGGATGTTATGGAACAATACCATTGATTTAGCTTTTTTCAAGCATTTATCTGGTACAATAAGTAAATAGTACCACAAACACGATAAATACCACCATTTAATTTAGCGATTACAACTTACCTTTGAGTTGTAATGAAAAGCATACCTATATATGATATTGGCACCCTGTCGCAACAACAGGAGCATGACTTGCAGATTAGCCGTTTTGCGGCTTACATCAACAGCCATCATAAGGATCTTCATTCTGCGCATAAGCACTCTTTTTATCACCTGGTACTTTTTACCAAAGGGGGCGGAATGCAAACCATCGATTTCCAAAATTTTCCGGTAAAACCTTTCCAAATCTATTTTATGATTCCGGGCCAGGTACATAGCTGGGATTTTGAAGGCGAAGTAGATGGCTATATCATTAACTTTTCGGCAGCATTTTTCCAATCGTTTTTATTAAAAGCCAATTACCTGGAAGATCTGCCTTTCTTTTCAGGCAATGCACAAGATGCGGTTATTGATATACCTGCGCAATTGCAATATAAGGTGATTGGATTATTTGAAGAGCTGATTAGCGAGAACGAACAAGTTAAGCCAATGGGCGCTGACCTGGTAAAAGCGATTATGCTACAACTGTTTATTCAGATAGCCCGATTAGGCGAAGGTATAGATCATAATGTAGCACCATCGTATAATTATACCCTATTACGCAACTTTCAAAAACTGATAGAAAAAAATTATATCCAGCTTAAATTACCAAAGGAGTATGCGGAGCTGTTATACATTACTCCCAACCATCTTAATTCGCTTTGCAATGATGTATTAGGCATGCCGGCAGGCGAGGTTATCCGTAACCGGGTGATCTTAGAAGCGAAGCGAATGCTGATCAATAGGGATATGACCGTACAGGAAGTAGCCAACTATCTCAACTTTGCCGATAATTCCTACTTTACCAAATTTTTTAAAAAGCAAGAAGGCCTGACCCCGGATGAGTTCAGGAAAAAAACAAATAGAAATCATGGACACACTAATTAAAAACACCCAGACAATGGAAGTATCACAAGCTTACGCCGCACTACACGCAAAATGCCCAAAATGCAGAAAAGGTAATATGTTTGCCAATAATATGTATGGTTTTTCATCACAAAAGATGAATGAATCATGTCCGCATTGTGGGTTTCACTTTGAAATTGAACCGGGCTATTTTTATGTGGCCATGTTTGTAAGCTATGCTTTTAACGTTGCCGAAATGGTAACCCTTGCTGTGGCAACCAGCGTTTTAACCGGCAGCCATAACCCATGGATTTATTTAGCTATATTATTAGGTGTAAGTTTTATCATGTCGCCGTTTAACTTTCGCTATTCACGCGTAGTACTATTGTACTGGCTAACCCCCGGCGTACACTACGAGCCGGACAGAGCAAGGGATGACTATAAAAAGCTTTGATCATCTAATGCGCCGTTGTGAGTTATAAAATTCCGTGAGATTTTGAAGGAAAAGACTACGTATACCGCCATGCCATTAAAAAATAAAAACTATGTCATTGCGAGCGTAGCGTGGCAATCTCGTCTTCGACAGGCTGGCCTGCTATCTATCAGCAAGGAGATTGCTTCAACCGCACTTACCCCTCACACTACCCTTGTTTCGCAATGACATAACGGGGAGGGGGTATTGGGATGGATGGATTGCATGATTAAAATAAAAATTATGTCATTGCGAGCGATAGCGTGGCAATCTCGTCTCCGACAGGCTGGCCTGCTATCTGTCAGCGAGGAGATTGCTTAAACCCCGCAGGCCTCTCTCATTGTCCTTGTTTCGCAATGACATGGCGGGATGAAACAAGGGCATGATTAAATCAAAAATATGTCATTGCGAGCGTAGCGTGGCAATCTCGTCTTCGATAGGTTGGCTCGCTATCTGTCTGCGACGAGATTACTTCAACCCCGCAGGCCTCTCGCATTGTCCTTGTTTCGCAATGACATGGTGGTGGGATTGGATAGATTGGTATGATTAAAATAAAAACTATAACTACCGCCGTCGGTGTCCTCACCGACGGCTATCAAATTATCTGTGAGGACACAAGCAATGGATATAATTGAAGGTTAATTTCCTGCCTATATTAAATTTATTTGATAACATGACAAAGTGTGGGATCAGTGCCGTGTTATAAACCACTTCAAAATTTTGCCAAATTTTATAACCAAATAATGACAAGCGTACAAAATAGCCAATCTCTATAAAAACATATATTATAATCAATAAAATCTATATCGCTTATAATCTTGGCTTTTGAGGCTTAACCGGTGGCTCAAACCCATTAGCGCCGCGTGTTTTTAATTTGCGGCGATATACTTTATCTGTACAGGTTACGTACATTATATCAAAATTTGGCCCGCCAAAGCATAGGTTTGATGGCGTACCTGCAGGCACCGGGATAATGGCATTAACCCGTCCTGCCTGATCAGCAATTTGAAGCCCCAAATGGGTAGCTACAAATACACGCCCCGCGGTATCGCATCGCACACCATCGGGAAAGGCATTATCTTCCGTATCAGGTGTATACAACCAGTCATACCGTTGTTTATTACTTAATGTACCATCTGCATTGATTTTAAACAACCATACCCAATGTGATCCCGCTTCAGTTACATATAGCTGGGTTTGATCGGGCGTTAAAGTTACGCCGTTGGGGAATTTTAATCCTTCATCTACCACTTGCTTTTCTCCATTAGATTTTACCAAGTATATTTTACCCGGCTTATCTATTCCATCTGGCGCGGTAACATACATATTGCCGTTTTTGCCAACAACAATATCGTTGCCGGCTATGCCATCGGCAACAACTTTAACCTTGTTATTGGCATCGTAATTTAAAACCTGGTTGGTACCGGTAGCCACGCTGTACCGTAGGCCATCCGGACCAAAATAAGCGCCATTTGCTTTCTTTGAGTCCAGCTTTAACAGCTGTACTTTACCATCCACCCCTACCTTGTAAGTTTTTGAATTTGGGATATCATTATAAAAAACTTCGCCAGCGGCATTTACTACGGGCCCCTCTGTAAAGCCATAGCCTTCGCCCACCAGTTCCCAGCCTTCGCCCGGAATGAGGAGATCACTTAAATAAGGATTTTTAGTTTGCTGCAGCGTTACAGGTCTTGGATAATCTTTCCAGATCCAGCGCATAATATCCGGAAAAATAGCATTGGTCATTTTACCGCTATGTACACCTTGTCCCCAGGCATGAGTAACCGGGTTGCCCGCAAAAATTAATGAGCGTTCCATCATCTGGTTGGCAAACCACCAATCACCGCCATAGCTATTTTGATCGTTACTGCCATCCTGCAAAAACACTTTAACAGGCTTGGTTTCATACTTTCTGATCAGCGATGAATACCTGTCGCCCCCACGCAAACCAACAAAGGTGCCAATGCCCGATACTACCTTTGAAAACTGATCCGGGCGCTCCCAGGCAGCGGTAAACGCGGCAATAGCACCGCTGCTTTGCCCGCCAATGGCTCGGTCGTTAGCATTTTTGGATAAGTGAATAGCACGCCCGTTTGTAGCTTTTTGCTTTTCAACGGCGGGTAATAGCTCTTCCACTAAAAAGCGTACGTAGGCATCGCCCAAGCCATCATATTCAAAACTACGGTCATAGTGGTCAAGTGCGGTTTTAGGATCAGCAGCAACCATACGGCCCGGTGAAACAAAAACGCCTATGGTAACCGGCATTTCTTTGCTATTAATTAGATTATCAAAAACAACGTTGGCATTGGCTTGCAAACCATCCTGATTGATGTATAAACAGGCAGGTTTTGCCGGGTCATATTGTTTGGGAATATAAACCGAATATTCATGCATCTGACCCGGAAATATTTTGGAGTCGGGCAAGGTAAACTTCAACACTTCGCCTTGGGGAACACCGGGATGAACAACTGATGCGGAATCAACCGGGTAATTCTCTACAGGAACCTGTTGAGCTATTACAACAATTGGTGAAAGGAATAACAGGATGCTTAATAATGCTTTCATGGATAACAATTGATAATTAATTATCAGACTTACGAAGTTTTAAAAACTTCGTAAGTCTTTGATGACATATATTTTTCACTACTAAAATATCACATGCGGACTGGTGTATGCCCAGCCTAATGCTTTAACCATAGTAACTGGCTTTCCGGTAAGATGTGTTACCTTTTCAACTACTACCGTATGCAGATCCAGTTTTTTGTATCCGCGTTCCTTTAATAAATCGACCATTTTTTTATTGGGCACCTTTTGACCGGGAGTTTCCAGCTCGCCCACCTCTAAAAAAACATGCACAGGCAGTTCGGTGTGGGTAGAAGCGTATTCTTTTTCAATGTCAAATATCTCCCGTTATCATAACCCAAAGCCGGGCTGCCTATTAAAATATTTTTAAATAAAGCAGGTTTTGTGAACAATACATAACTGCCGAATAAGCCACCCATAGAATAACCATATAAAGTACGGTTTGCCGGATCAGATTTATATTTACTGTCGATCATCGGCATGAGTTCTTTTTCAATAAAGCCTAAAAATACAGCCGCGCCGCCGC
>DASWOZ010000321.1:0-3195 GCA_036398535.1 Mucilaginibacter sp.
ACAGGCACTATACCATAAGCTTTAATAATGAACCTATTAGTAAGGTATTAAGCGTACTCTCTCATCTTTCGGGGATGAGTTACGAGATTAATAAACAGTTAATATCCATTAATCTTAAAAACTGCAAAAAAATATGAAATAATACAAAAACTAAAGAGCAGGGAATGTCCCACCATCCCCTGCATTAGCCAGACGCTAAAGTAGTGTCCAGGTTTTTAAACGATTATAAAATCATTAAAATCAACCAAAAATGCAAAATTTTTATCAAATCAAGCTTTCTACACATTTAATAAGGCGGCTCATGTCTGTAGTATTACATTCATTGCTTGCTTTAATGTTGGTATTACAAATTGCCTTGCCTGCCTCTGCAGCAAACGGACAAACAATAAACAATACCCGTATATCATTCAATGCTGATAACCTTTCTGTTAAAGAGATCTTTACAATTATAGAAGGAAAAACAAATTTTATTATAGGTTATGATAACAGCATTGATACTAAAAAGCACGTATCGCTGCATGTAAGCAACAAAACTGTAAGCCAGATTTTACAGCAATTGCTAAAAGATTATAAGGGCGTTATTAGCCAGGTTGACGAACATCACATCCTGATAAATGCAGAAAAAGCGCCTGTTAGTCCAAAAGCTGAGGTTAAAGAACAGGCCGCTCAAATTCAGATTAGCGGAACCGTGGTAGATGAAAAAAATCAACCACTGCCTGGTGTATCTGTACGTGTTAAAAACACAAATACCGGCGTTACCACAAATGTTAATGGTAAATACAACCTTTCTGCCGAGCAAGGTTCAATATTGGTATTTTCATTTGTTGGCTATATTAATCAGGAGGTTATTGCCAATAAGCCTAACATTGTTGTACAACTAAAACCACAAACAAATATCCTGAATGAGGTTGTAGCTATTGGTTACCAGTCTATCCGTAAAAGTGACGTAACCGGCGCCATTTCCAGTGTAAAAGCGGATGAGTTAAACCTGTCAGCCCCAACACTTGGACAAGCGCTTGTAGGTAAAATAGCCGGTGTACAAGTTTCACAAACAGACGGCGCGCCGTACCAAAGTACAAAAATACGTGTTCGTGGTGTTGGTTCATTTAATGCCAGCTCAGATCCATTATATGTGGTTGATGGCTATCCTGCCGGTAATGATATTAATATCAACCCGGAAGATATTGAATCTATTGATATTTTAAAGGATGCTGCATCTGCCGCGATATATGGTTCAAGAGCATCTGGTGGTGTAGTTATCATCACAACCAAACATGGTAAAGATGGTGTGGGTAAATTTGAATATGATGTACAAACAGGTGTAGACCAATTGGCTCATAAAGTTAAGTTACTTAACTCAGACCAATTTGCCCAATTAGTAATTGATGGCCGTAATAATACCTATCAGGATCTTTGGGTAAATGCAGGGCATACCTGGAATGACGCGATGTATAGCGACAATAACGCTACCCGTGTAGCCAATGTGGGTAATGCCGCCAGTGTACAAATACCTACCTATATTTATGACTTTGCTAACCAAAAAGAAATTCATCAAACAGTAAATACAGACTGGCAAAATGAATTGTATCATAATGCCATATTTCAAAAGCACAACCTGTCATTTTCAGGCGGCAGCAACGGGATGCATTATTATGTAAGCGGTGGTTATCAAAACCAGGATGGTATTATCCATACCACCGGTCAGCAACGATACAACTTCAGGACAAATGTTGATGGGGATGTGAGCAAACGCCTGCATATTTCTGCCAATGTATCCTATACCCAAAACACCAATGAAGAAGTTCAGGAAGGCCGTTTTGATCATGGGCCAATTTTAGGCGCATTAATTTACATGCCTTTCTTCCCTGCTTATAATGCAGATGGGTCATTAGCTACCAACCGTGCCGCTGCAGAATCAGCAGCCTACGGATGGCAGTCAATAGAAAACCCGGTGGCACTTGCCGAGCGTACAAAAATTACACGCAAAGGCTATCGCGGTACTTATAATGCAGCTGCAACTTATACCATTTTACCCGGCTTCACTTTCAAAGCCAACCTGGGCATGCAGTCTTATACAGAAAAATATGATTATTATCTGCCTACCAGCCTAAGTAACGGTGCTAACCCTCCGGGATCACCGCAAGCCGTAGCTGCCGCAACTGCTACCGCATCTGATTTAGTACAACAGGATAAATTAGGAGAGTTTACATTAAACTATAACAAGAAAATAGGCAAACACACATTTGATGTGCTGGCAGGCTATACTGCTCAAGAATCTACCAGTGATTTGGTAAGTGTTACCGCCCGTGGCTTTCAAAATGACAACATCCCGGAAATTACCGCGAAAGGTGCCGATCCAAGTAACTTTTCTCTAAACTCCGGTAGTGGAAAATCAACCTATACCCTGTTATCTTACCTGGCTCGTGTTAATTATAACTATGCCAGCAAATACTTTCTTACAGGCTCTTTCCGTGCAGACGGATCATCACGTTTTGGACCGCTGAACAAATACGGTTACTTCCCGTCAGTTGCCGGTGGTTGGACATTATCTGAAGAGCCATTTTATCATGATTGGTTAGGCCAACAGTCAACCGTTAAATTACGCGCAAGCTGGGGATTAAGCGGTAACTATAATATTGGTAACTACAATACCCAGCAAACATTAGGTAACCCTACAGGTGTTGTTTTGGGTAATACCATTGTAACAGCAACTTATCCTGGTGGCATTAAAGATGCCGGGCTTAGCTGGGAATCCACCTCGCAATATAATTTTGGTGCAGATTTGGGCTTGTTACACGGGCGCTTATTTGTTATCGCCAATTATTACCTGAGCTATTCTTCTAATTTATTGTACAATCAGCCTATCTCGGCTATATCAGGCAGCACAACTATCCTAACCAACTTAAAAAATTCACAGATCCGCAACAACGGTTTAGATCTGCAATTGGATGGTAAAGTGATTGATAATACTGCATTTAAACTGGGCCTTACCGGTAATATTTCTATAAACCGCAACATGGTTACCAAACTAAGTGGTAACAATACCCTTATTATTAATGGTGCCGAGCGTTCTTATTTAACTAATATTACCGAACAGGGAGAACCGGTAGGTATGTTCTATGGCTTTAAAGTTGCCGGCATGGTTACTCCTCAAAACATCAGCAAAGTACCGCCGTCTGCTTCATCTACAAACCC
>DASWOZ010000322.1:0-5100 GCA_036398535.1 Mucilaginibacter sp.
TTATCGCCTTTTTGGTAATGCCGGCCATCGGGTTTACCTTAAACATGATCGGATTATTCTCCTTCCTGCTTGCACTGGCTCTTGTGGTGGATGATGCTATTGTGGTAATTCAAACTACTCACAGTATTTTTAACAACGGTGCTGTACCTATTAAAGAAGCGGCAAAGATAGCCGCAGGTGAAGTATTTATGCCGGTATTTTCTGGTACGATGACTACCCTGGCACCCTTTATACCATTGGCATTCTGGAATAGTTTGATAGGTCATTTTATGTTTTTCCTGCCTATTACTCTAATTATTACCTTGCTGGCATCGTTAGTGGTAGCTTATATTATGAACCCGGTGTTCGCGGTTGATTTTATGAAACCGCACCACGAAGGAGAACACGACAACCCGAAGTTTGACCATAAGATAGTACGTTCGCTCATATTCCTGGCAGTAGCTGCTGTTATAGGTTATCTTATCAATAAGGGTATAGGCAATTTTGTGGTATTTGCCGCTATACTTTACCTGTTTAACCATTTTATATTACTAAAAGTTATTGACAGTTTCCAGAAGAACGCCTGGCCACGTTTTCAAACCTGGTATGCAAAATGGTTGGAGAGGGCGGTTCAAAGCCCGTGGTGGATATTGGGCGGCGTTATTGTGCTGTTCTTTTTCAGTATTGCTTTTACCGCGTTCAGAAGTCCGAAAGTTGACTTTTTCCCTTCCGCAGATCCAAACTTTGCATATGTATATGTGACTATGCCAATAGGCACCGATCAATCTTATACTAATGAAGTTGTAGAAAAACTGGAAAAACGGGTTGCTAAAGTAGTTGAACCGGATAAGGATATAGTGACATCCATTATATCAAACGTATCAGTAGGCGTTACTGACCCTACAGATGAAGATCAGGGTACTTATTATAACAAGGGTAAAATTACAGTTGCTTTTGTTGAATTTGGTAAAAGAAATGGAAAGGATACCAAGGCGATATTAAACAGGATACGTAATTCGGTACAAGGTGTGCCGGGTGCTAAAATTTCTGTTGCACAGGAAAACGGTGGCCCACCGGTTCAAAAAGATATAAGTATTGAAATTGCAGGTGATAATCTGGATACTTTGGTAAAAGCTACAGCCAGACTTAAAAAATACATTGATCAACAAAACATCGTAGGTATAGAAGAGCTGATACCGGATGTTCAAAACGACAAACCGGAGATTGTATTTGACGTGGATCGTGAAAGAGCTAACCGCGAAGGGGTTACTACCTCGCAAATAAACCAGGCGCTATTTACATCAGTATATGGTTATAAAGCATCTGATTACAGGAACACAAAAGAAGATAACTATGAAATTGATGTAAGGGCGCAGGAAGACCAGCGTAATGATATTGATGCCCTGCGTAACTTAAAGATCACTTACCGCGATTTGGCTATGGGGGGCGCTATACGCCAGGTGCCTATATCAGCTTTTACGGATATACGCTATACCAATACGTTTGTTAATATTAAGCACAAACAACAGCGCCGTGTAATTACATTAGGCTCTAACGTTATTAAACCTAATAATCCTAATGAAGTTAATGGGGCTATATCACAGGCTATTAAAAACGTTAAAATGCCGGATGGTGTAAGTGTAAGAATGGGCGGCGGACAGGAAGATCAGGCGGAAGCGGCCACTTTTTTGGGTACTGCTTTAATGATATCATTTGGGTTGATCTTAATTATCCTGATGGCGCAGTTTAACTCGGTTGGTAAAACATTCATCATACTAAGTGAAATATTCTTCAGTATTATTGGGGTATTGCTTGGGTTAAGCCTTTTCAAAATGAATATATCTATTGTAATGACAGGGGTAGGTATTATAGCCCTGGCAGGCGTAGTTGTACGTAATGGTATATTATTGGTTGAGTTTACTGATATGTTGCTGGAGCAGGGAGCCACCATACATGATGCTGTTGTTGAAGCAGCCCGCACCCGTATGACACCGGTATTGTTAACAGCTACTGCAGCTGTATTGGGCCTTATTCCTTTAGCGGTAGGCTTTAATATTGACTTTGTCGGTTTGTTTACGTCCTTTGAACCGCATATATATTTTGGCGGTGACAACGTAGCCTTCTGGGGGCCGTTATCATGGACAATGATATTTGGTTTAAGTTTCGCAACAATTATTACCCTGATATTGGTACCTTGTATGTACCTGATACGCTACCGGTTAAAAAAACGTTTCTTCGGTAGTAAAACAGAAAAGCAATTAGTCGCTTAAATCTCAATAACTAAATTAATACAAAAGGGCTTTGTGGTTAACCACAAAGCCCTTTTGTATTATCCGGATTTAAATTATCAATAGAATTTTTAGGAATGATTATTGCATTTATCTTATTGTAAGTATAACATCTACCTAAAAATACGGATATGAATATTTTGCAACTTAATCCACAAATTGTGGTTTATACCCCGCTGGGCCCGGGTTTAGCTTATTTTATTATGGATTATGGCATGAGCGTTAACTCATGCTGGATTGTGCGTTTGGCAAAAGGGGAAGTTAAACACTTTGACTCAAATGACGTGCGTGTTGAAGGAAACCCAACCTATGGGTTTCCACTAAAACCAGAAATCCCGGATTCATGGATGACAGTTAAAGAAAAAGAAAAACTAATAAAAGGAAACTAACCAACATTATGGAAAAATTTAAAATATCACATCCTTTTTGGCAGGTAATGGGTATAGGAGCATTGGCGGGTTTTAGATCAACAGCAGCGCCGGTTATTACCAGTCATATTTTAAGCCATCACCATTCTAAAAGTCTGGAAAGCTCGCCGTTGAGCTTTATGCAATCAGAAACTGTATCTAAAGCATTAAAGGTAATTGCCTTAAGTGAAATAGTGATGGATAAGTTGCCTTCAACACCTAATCGCATTAAGGCATCCGTTATAGGTGCCAGGTGCTTATCGGGCGCGCTGGCGGGGGCAAGTATTTACAAAGCAAGCGGAGGAAACGCTATAGCCGGCGTATTATTAGGCGCTACGGCGGCTTTCGCTTCCACATTCGGCAGTTTTTATTTACGAATAGGTGCAACGAAAAAAAGCAAACTTTTTGACCCTGTTGTTGGCGCCATTGAAGATGCATTAGTGATTGGTGCAGGAGTGGGCCTTGTAAAAATTGCCTGAATAATCACCTCTGTGCAGCCAATTGCTAATAAATAGAATTTTTGATAGATTTGTTAAAAAAGTCAGCCAGAAATTCTATGAGTGTAGGAAGTGATCAGCAAGATATAAAGCGGGAGAAAATTTTAGAGGCATCTTATCAGCGTTTTTTGCATTATGGTTATTCAAAAACAACCATGAATGAAATTGCCGGCGATCTTTCCCTTTCAAAAGCACTGTTATATTATTATTTCCCCGATAAAAGCCAGTTATATGTAGCTGTTATGCGTAAAATAGCTGGCGATTATTTAATATTATTAAAAAGCAGGTTAGAGAAAATTACAGATTTAAAAGAAGCTTTTGTTTTTCAGATAAATACCCACCACGATTTTATTGTAAATAATTACAATTTTTTTGATTCTTTCAGGCTTAATGAGCAAAATTTACCGGATACTATTTGGGACATTGTAAGCGAGATGCACCAAACCGAAATGAAACTTTTAAGTGATATTTTTAAAAGCAATGTTGACGGAGGGAAAATCAGATCAGTAAATAATCCTGATGAAATAGTTGATTTGTTGCTGGATGCGTTGCATGGTGTCAGGGTCAGGTCTGTATCTCATAAAAAAATGAGGTTCCCGCAAAAGGAACACCTTGACGAAATTCATGCCAAAAGATTGCTACTGATAGATATATTTATTAAGGGTTTAATGTATTAAGCGTCTGTCACTTAATAGTAAAAAAATATACACTTTTCTTCAACCACCTACCTTAATTAATATATTTGACTAAATTATTTAATTAGTCAATAATATATTTTAATTATATAAGTTATTAAGGTACTTCTGAAGTTAAGAGGTGATTGTTTTAGAGTGATTAAGCAGGCTGCTATAAAAGGTTAGCCTGCTTTTTTATTA
The DNA here is from genome assembly GCA_036398535.1 of Mucilaginibacter sp. Taxonomy (GTDB): domain Bacteria; phylum Bacteroidota; class Bacteroidia; order Sphingobacteriales; family Sphingobacteriaceae; genus Mucilaginibacter. The sequence continues at coordinate 4,047 of DASWOZ010000322.1, forward strand.
TATTATCTGTTAGTTTAGTGATGTTTTAATTTCAATATTGCCAACCAATATTTTATGAATAGGGCAAGCATTGGCAATTTGTATTAACCGGTCTTTTTGAACATCCGTTAACTCGCCTGTAAAACTTAATTGGCGCTCTATCAATGTTCCGTTTTCGGCTTTATACAAATTTGTATTTACCGTTACCTGTTCAACTATCCACATTTTACGTATAATGTACATTCTTAATGTAATTGCTGTACAACTGGCAAGGCTGGCTAACAGTAAGCTATAAGGATTCATACCCGTATCACCGCCTTCCATACTAACAGGCTCATCCGCGGTTATAGTATGGGTTGCACTGGTAACAATAGTTTGATATTGAAGCATGCCATTTTGAGCTTGGGCAGCCTCAATCAATTGTTTATCTATTTCCATAAGTTTTTATCAATGATGGTAAAAAAGTGAATATTAGTTTTTATCGATATTAACTAAAGTCCAGTTTTTTTCACGGGAGGCCTGACCGCCGTTATATTTTAAAGTGATCTTAAAATTAATGGTAACGCTTTCGTTATTTGCATTTTTCGAAATAACAGATGATTTAATGACATAAACAGAATCAGATGTTTTACCAAACTGATATTTTGAATCTTCAAAATCAGCACTTGAGGATTTAAGCGTAGGCTTTATAAATTCTTTAGCAATTGTATATGCATCATCACTTGTCGGCAAACCGGTAGTAGTATCAGGTTTTAGAGTTCCTGTAAGCACTATTTTTACTATCATAGCAACTATTACTACCAACAATATTAATAATAACCATAACGCTTTTAACCCCGACTTTTTTTTCTTTGCCTTATCATCCAGGAAGTTTTTTATTTCAGCCATATTTAATTAACAAAAGTTTAAAATTATAAATATAATATTGATACTTAGTTATTATTTAAAACGAGTTTAATTATCCGAAAAATAAGTAGGCAATAAAAATAGAGGTTACTATTCCCGCAAAATCTGCAATCAGCATGGCTGGTATGGCATAGCGAGTTTTTTTAATATTAACCGCGCCAAAGTATAA
>DASWOZ010000323.1:0-4050 GCA_036398535.1 Mucilaginibacter sp.
GGTTAGGTATAGATCGCTCGGTATATAAAGTAAATGATGATGGCGAGCCATCGGGTACAGCGGGCAGGCCCATATTGAATATCTTGTTATCGCGCAATCTGACTAACGTATTGGTTGTAGTTGTAAGATATTTTGGCGGTACATTATTGGGTGTTCCGGGTTTAATTAATGCTTATAAGCAGGCAACAGACGATGCTCTTAATCAGGCAGCGGTAATTGAAAAAACCGTTAATGATGTTTACAACATTACGTTTGATTACCTGCAAATGAATGCGGTGATGCGCATTGTTAAAGAGGACGATCTTGTTATTTTATCTCAACAGTTTGATAATAATTGCAGTATGCAATTGTCTGTCCGTAAAATGCAGGTTAATCAAACTTTAGCAAAGCTGGATAAAGTAGAAGGTGTTTCAGCCATTTACCAGCATTCCTTATAAACAACCCTTAATATCCTTTTTTATTCCCCATTTGAAGCATAAATGCTTATTTTAGTCGGATATGCAATCTTTTGAAATAGATAAAACCGATCTGCTACGCATTAAAACAGCGCTTGAAGGTGATAATGCTGAATTACAGCTTGTTCTGCAGGATTATCATGCTTCGGAGATTGCTTTGTTATTTGAAAAGCTGCCTCAGGAGGCCAAAGAACGGATCATTAACATTCTTCCTACAGACATTGCATCAGAAGTTATTTCTGAAATGCATGAAGAACAGGACCCGGGCGAATTATTGATTGGCCTTCATCCGGAAAAGCGTTCGGAGATAATTGAAGAACTGGATTATGATGATGCTACGGACATTATCTCACAGTTGGATGAAGATGAGCAACAGGAGTTATTAGAAGATCTTGATCAGGAAGATGCCGACAGTATCCGCGCGTTGTTAAATTACGACGAAAATACGGCAGGTGGATTGATGAATCCGCAATTGATTAAGGTTAATATTAATCTTGATAAAAAGGATGCGCTTGACGAGATTATTCGTCAGTCGGAGGAGATGGAGGAGTTTTATACCATTTACGTGGTTGACGATGCCAATATTTTGCAAGGCGTATTATCCATAAAAGATGTAGTAAAAGCTCACGCCGATGTAAAGGTAAAAGACCTGGTGAAAATTGACCCCGTTTATGTCAAAGCCGAGCTTGACCAGGAAGAAGTTGCTAAGCTCATATCCCAATATAACTTAACGGCTATCCCGGTTGTTGACGACAATATGAAATTGCTGGGCCGCATTACATTTGATGATATAATCGACGTATTGCAACAGGAAAGTACCGAGGATATGTTAAAAATATCCGGTGTATCTGAAGATGAGGAATTAAGCGGTAATTGGAAGGATGCGGTAAAGAGCCGTCTGCCATGGTTGGTTATTAATTTAGCTACTGCTTATTTAGCCGCATCTATTATTCGCCATTTTGATGCTACAGTGGCACAACTGCCGGTATTGGCTGCATACATGACAGTAATTGCCGGTATGGGGGGTAATGCCGCTACCCAGGCTTTGGCTGTAACTGTAAGGCGTATATCGCTGAGTGATTTGACCGATAACCAAGCATATAATACAGTATTAAAAGAGTTTTTGGTAGGGATGCTAAATGGCGCTGCTAATGGCCTGATCGTTTTTGCTATCGCGTTATTTTATGATGCTGACCCAATGCTGGGTTTGGTATTGTTTTTAGCTATGACCGGCAATTTGATTGTGGCCGGGTTAACAGGTGCATCTATACCATTAGTGTTAAAAAGAGTAGGGATTGACCCGGCAGTAGCATCATCAATTATCATTACCACATTTACAGATTGTGCCGGATTTTTACTGCCGCTGTTTTTAGCGACCAAACTTTTATTACATCATTAATTTCAATTAAGCTTTTATTGTAAATTTGACCATCAAAAAATTGACAGATGACTGAAGTAAGATATAACTGGACAAAAGAAGAAATTACCGAAATATATAATAAACCACTACTGGACTTGATCTATGAAGCCGCTTCGGTTCATCGTGAAAATAAGGATTATGCTGAAGTTCAGATCAGTTCATTAATCTCAATCAAAACAGGTGGCTGCCCTGAAGATTGCGCTTATTGTCCACAGGCCGCCCGTTACAATACTGGTGTTGACGTACACGCTATTATGCCTAAAGAAGAGGTTGTTGCTGTAGCTCAAAAAGCTAAAGCTGGCGGCGCTTCGAGGTTATGTATGGGGGCCGCATGGCGCGAGGTACGTGACAATCGCGATTTTGACAAGGTGATTGATATGGTGAAAGCTGTAAACGAACTGGATATGGAAGTATGTTGTACTTTGGGTATGCTAACCGAATCGCAGGCGCAGCGTTTGGCCGATGCAGGCTTGTATGCTTACAATCATAACCTGGATACCTCAGAAGAAGATTATAAAAGAATTATTACTACCCGCACTTATGACGAGCGCTTACAAACGCTGGATCATGTCCGTAAAGCTAAAATATCTGTATGCAGTGGTGGTATCATAGGTTTAGGTGAAACCGTTGCCGACCGTATATCTATGTTGAAGACTTTATCCAATTTGCCCCAGCATCCTGAATCTGTTCCTATTAACGCTTTAGTGCCTGTGCAAGGTACGCCTTTAGCCGATCAGCCGCGTGTATCTGTTTGGGATATGGTACGTATGATTGCAACCACACGTATCATTATGCCTAAAACAGTGGTTCGTTTATCTGCAGGCCGTACCGAAATGAGTTTAGTTGAGCAGGCATTTTGCTTTATGGCAGGTGCTAATTCCATTTTTGCGGGCGAGAAATTATTAACCACACCAAATCCGTCTTTTGATAGTGATATGGCTATGTTTGAATTGCTGGGCCTAACCCCGCGTAAAGCATTTAAAAATGGCAGGCCAGAGGTAAAGGCAATAAAAGAAATGAGTATTAATGAGGTGATTTAATCATTGTAATAGTGAAACGCATTAAGTTAATACCACTTGGGAGGAAGATGAAGAAGAAAGACGACAGTTTTTGCAGATTTGTCATATTCTGAGCGTTTGAGGCACTATTTTAAATTGCAGGATATGACAGATTTCCATAGGTTATTCTATCCTAAAGGAAAAATATTTAAGATATATCATTCACACGATGCAGTTTGATACTGCTGATGAATTTTTTTAGAGTTCCTTTCTGCGTTGCAGTGACAGAGTGTGAGATATATGCTAATTGGTGGTCTTGCAGTAAATTTCCATGGTATTATTCGCAATACGCAGGATATGGATATTTGGTTAGCCCCAACTAATGAGAATAGTGATTTATTTTACAAAGTATTACTTGATTTAGGATATACTGAAGAAGAAAATACTAACTCATCGTACGCAAGATTGGGCAGATGTAGCTCGATTAGATGAATTAAATAAAAAAGAAAAATAGCTTATACTTTTGCACCCAAAATCCAACGCCATGCCCAGCGCGTGGCGTTGTTAAAACCTTTCCATTCGTCAACAAATTTAATAATGTCTTTCAGGCAGTTATCGGCAAATTTTTGTTTAAAGTTTTTGGATGCCAGTTTATAGGCTTGGTCGGGATTTGCTAAACCAATACGCTCATATATTTCTTTTTTTACATACATGGTACGCACAAAAAGAATATTGAACAGGATGATATAGCTGTATAGTGTCCGTTTAATATATCCGGCTTTTGCAGCATATGTTTTTAACAAGCTTTTGGTGAACAGGATATGCCTGCCTTCTTCAATGTTATGCAGGTCGAACATCTTTTTTAGCACCGGATAAATGTTCGGTGCTCTGCGCGCATGATTACCATAAACATCGGTTACCAATTCAACAGATACACTGCCCATAAACAGGTAATCAGCCGGTAAATATTTATTGCTGAACTCACCGAAGAACTTATGCAGGCGGGATTGTGCAATGGGTTTACCGCCCAATTGAGCAATTGCCCTTGCAAACATTTCCTGGTGACGAAATTCTTCAATTAATTCTCTTAGTAAAAATTGATGCTCTACATTATCTGCAGGTAGCGTGATGAGATGTCGGGTCATAAATACACAGAACAAACACTCGCCCCAGGCAT
>DASWOZ010000324.1:0-2321 GCA_036398535.1 Mucilaginibacter sp.
TGGCGCGGGCGATGCAGATGGCTTAGTGTCATCAATTATAGCCTCGGTTACCGTTTGCTCTGCTAACTGGTTTTCAATTTTAGGTTTTTCGGTTTTAATTTCAGGGGCGAGCTGAAATTGTCTGCGTATTTTATTGAACCAATATTTTTTAGTGTGGTCGAAGCTTTTTTCGCCCATTTGGCTATAATGAGCTTTAAATTCAGAAAACAATGCCGGTTCGCCTTTTTCCAAAGCGATCAGGTCAATTTTTTTCTTCTTAAAAAACTCTTCGAAGGTCATGGTATAGATTTGAGTATTGGGATTTGAGTATGGAGATGCCGGGCATATCCATACTCAATCTAATCATAATAATGGATAGCTAATTTTTTTTAATAAAATATAATTTGATCTGACTTCTCAAATCTACAAAGTAATATCCAAACCTAATTTATTAAACCGGATACCAGTTGTAGTTTGTGTCCAGTCCTCCCGTTCCTCATCGGTAGCATTCAATAATTGAGGGAACCACTCCAATGGGAAAGCTTGTTGCTTACCACCCTCAGGTTCAACAAAAAGCAAGCCATCGTTAAACGTTACTTTAACTTTCTTTTCCTGCTTACGGGTATTGAATAGTGGCATGTTGGTTTATTTATATGTCATTGTGAGCAGAGGTTGTGCAGGGTCCGTGGGCGAAGCAATCTCGTCGCCATGTTATAGCGACGGGATTGCCGCGTCGCTCCTGCGCACTATCCGGCACCGTGCTCCTCGCAATGACAACGTATTTTACTCCGCCATATTATGGTACACCGCCTGTACGTCTTCATCTTCTTCCAAGCGGTCTATTAATTTTAATACATCAACAGCCTGTTCTTCAGTTATAGCCATAAATGATTGTGGTATACGCTCCAGCTTGGCCGATTTAACATCTATTTTTAACTCTTCTAACGCTTTTTGCATTTTCCCAAAGTCTTCAAAAGCGGTATGTAGTACAGCTACATCTTTTCCTTCTTCATCTGCCTCAACAAACAGGTCTTCCAGGCCGGCATCAATCAGTTCAAACTCCAGTTCTTCCAGGTCACGGTCTCCCGGGTCAAACGTAAAAACAGATTTACGGGTGAAAATAAAATCCAATGATCCCGTTTTGCCCAAAGCACCGTTAAATTTAGTAAAATAGCTGCGTACGTTAGCCACTGTACGGTTGGTATTATCTGTAGCGGTTTCCACCAATATGGCAACACCGTGTGCCGCGTATCCTTCATAAACCAGCTCTTCATAATCTTTTTCATCACGGCTTATGGCTCTTTTAATAGCCGCTTCTACTCTATCTTTAGGCATGTTTACTGCCTTTGAGTTTTGCACCGCTGTTCTTAACCGCGAGTTGGTATTTACATCACCGCCGCCAGCCTTTACAGCCATTACAATTTCTTTACCTAAACGGGTAAACTGCACAGCCATTTTGGCCCAGCGCTTAAATTTTCTCTCTTTGCGGAATTCAAATGCTCTTCCCATATCTCTTTAGTTTATGGTTAATGGCGCATAGATTATGCGCCATTAACTTGCGAATATAATATTGTTTTCTTTTAAATTGTATTTTTCAGGTTTGCCAGCATATCGGCAACCATGGCTGGCAGGTCATATTTAATTTTCCAATCCCAGTCCTGCTGCGCATGCGTATCATCAATTGATTTTGGCCAGCTATCTGCAATAGCCTGCCGTGGGTCATCCCCGCTATAGCTTATCTTAAAATCAGGCAGATGTTTTTTAATTTCTTCGGCCAGTTGTGCAGGCGTAAAGCTAATACCTGCTAAGTTATAGCTTGATCGTATCCCCAGTTTATAAGCGGGCGCGTCCATTAATGATATGGTAGCACGTATCGCATCTTCCATATACATCATGGGTAAAGCGGTATTTGCCGACAGAAAGCTTTCATAACTTCCTTTTTCCAAAGCTTCGTGAAATATGTTTACCGCGTAATCTGTGGTGCCCCCTCCGGGTGCCGCTTTCCAGCCAATCAATCCCGGGTAACGGATACTTCGCACATCTACACCATATTTTACGTAATAATATTCGCACCAGCGCTCACCTGCCAGTTTACTAAATCCATAAACCGTATTAGGGTCCATAGTACAAAACTGCGGCGTATTTTCTCTTGGCGAATGTGGCCCGAAAACAGCTATAGAGCTTGGCCAGAATACCTTGGCGGTTTTAAATTCTATAGCAAAATCAAGTACCTGTATTAAACCGGTCATGTTCAGGTCCCAGGCTAATTTAGGGTTCTTTTCGCCTACGGCAGATAAAATGGCGGCCAGCAAATAGACTTGTGTCGGGCGATATTTTTCAAA